>JBKHVQ010000370.1:0-11048 GCA_046569985.1 Thermoleophilia bacterium
GGGCCACGCGGAAAAGGAGACGACGATGGCTCGACGGGGGTACCTGCTGGCCGTGGGCGCGGCGGCGGTGATCGGTGCGGGCGCGGCCTGCCCTGCCCTCGGTCAGGGCTGGCTGACGCCCGTAGCCGTGTCGCCCCAGGGCGGGTTCGCCCAAGATGCCGCGCTCCTCCCCGCCCCGGACGGCGCGCTGATGACCCTCTGGCGGCGGGCCCCCGGCGGGGGCGACAGCCGCATCGAGTACCGCGCCGTCGACGCCGACGGCGCGCTCGGCCCTGTCGGCGTACTCTCGGGTGCCTCCGACGCAACGGCCTTCCGCGCCGCTCGCAGCCAGGACGGCACCGTGCATGTCGCCTGGTCGGAGTTCGTTCCCGGTGTCGGGGACACACGGGTGTTCTTCCGCCGGATCGGCGCGGACGGCCGCCTCGGGCCCACCCTGACCATCTCCAACCCGGGTGGCCGTCAGCCGCGCGTCGGGGCGGCCGCCGACGGCACGGCCATCGTCGTCTGGCGCGATGCGGGCCGGCGGTCTCGGCGGCCCGCATCGCGCCCGGCGCGCCGTCCGCGAACCTGGTCGGCGGGATGCCCGCACCAACCCTCGACGCGGGCGAGCACCCCGACCTCGCGGTCGGCTCCGATGGGACGGCCTTCGTCGCCTACGCGGATTCGATCGATGTCCTGACCCGGCGCCCGCGGGCGGTGCGGATTCCTGCGGGCCAGGGCGCCGGCGCACCATTCGAACTCCATATGGTGAACGACGTGTTCGTGCGCGGCGTGAGGCTGGCGATCGAGCCATCGGGGGTCGCGCACGCGGTCTGGCACCGCTCGCCCGACGGAAGCACCGAGGCGGTCGAGACCCGCACGATCAGCCCCGCGGGCGTGCCCGGCATGCTGGCGCAGCGCTCCGATGGAACCGGCCAGTCGCGGGCGCCCGCGATCGCCGCGACATCCGGCGGCGTCAGCGTCGCGTGGATCCGTTCGCTCGACGGCGAGGACAGGGTCCAGGCGGTGGCCGAGCCCCTCGGCGACTCTTTCACGCCGCTCTCGGCCGCCGGAGTTGGAGCGACGGGAGTGGCCGTCGGCCGCGCCGAGGGTGGCCGGACGGTGGTCGCATGGCAGCGACCGGATGCTCCTGGTGATCCGGGCCGCGTCCAGGCGGCGGTGATCGCGGCCGACGGTGCCGCCGGCGCGGCGCGCACCCTCTCGGCGCCGGATGGCCAGGCCCAGGCTCCGACGGCCGCCGCCCTACCGTTCGGTGAGGCCGCGGTCGCGTGGGAGCAGGATCTCCCCCCGGCCGGGGACCGGGCGGTCCACCTCGCCCACTTCGACGGCCGGCCGCCGCAGGTCACGGCGAGCGTGCCCGCCCGAGCGACGGCGGGCACGCCGGCGGCGATGTCCGCCCTCGCGGTCGACCGCTCCGCCGTCTCGTTCTCCTGGGATCTGGGAGACGGCGCGGTGGCCGACGGGGCCGGGATCGCGCACACCTACTCGGGCCCGGGTACGCGCACCGTCACCCTGACCGCGACCGATGCCGCGGGAAACGCGAGCGTCAGCACCCACACCGTCGATGTCGTGCCCGCGGCCTCCGCGCCCGCCCCGGTCCTGCCCGCCGCGCCGGACACGACCGCGCCCCGCCTCAGCGCCGTCAGCGTACGGCCGGCCTCCGCCCGACGCGGTCCGCGGCCGGCTCTGACCACCCGCACCGTGACGATCAGGTTCCGACTCGACGAGGCCGCCCGCGTTCGGCTGCGGGTGCAGCGCAGTGCACCGGGTCGGCGCCGCGGTGTCCGCTGCGTCGCGCCGACGCGGGCGCTCGTGGCGGCCCGTGCGCGGGCATGCGTCCGCCTGATCACGATCGGCGGCGTGACGCGACGCGAGAGCGCGGGCGCCGGCCGCATCACGATCACCCGCCTGCGCGTCGGGCGTCGCACCCTCGTCCCGGGCACCCACCGCCTGACGCTGACGGCGACCGACGCCGCCGGCAACCGCTCCGCCCCTGTCGCGCGCATACTCAGGGTGAGGGCGGGGAGGAGGTGAGCGCCGACGGCCTCGTCGATCGCCTCGAGATGCTGGCCGTCGCTCGGTGGCTCGATGCCGGCCGCCCGCAGGACGGCCGGATCGATCTGCCACTGGAGGAGGTCACGCTGGACCTCGACCTCACCGACGGGCGCGAGGGGCTGCTCGACCTCATGGCCGCGCTGGGCGAACTTGAGAGCCGCGGGCTGATCACCGTCGCATGGCCGCAGGGCGTCGGCGCAGGCGAGGCGGAGCTGACCCTCTCCGATGAGCTGCGCCGCGACGCTCGGCGCCTGTTCGGGGGCTGATCCCCGCGCCGGTGGGCCGGCGCGGGGTGGCGCCTCAGGCGGGTGCGCCGCCGGGGGCGGGCGGGGTGCGCAGGGCGACTCCGAGCTCGCGCAGCTGAGCGTCGTCGACGACCGTCGGAGCTCCGCTGAGGGGGTCGTGGCCGGTCGCCGTCTTCGGGAAGGCGATCACGTCGCGGATCGACCGCTCCCCCGCCAGCAGCATCACCAGCCGGTCGAGCCCCAGCGCGATGCCGCCGTGCGGCGGCGCGCCGAGCCTGAGGGCGGTCAGCAGGAACCCGAACTTCTCCTGCGCCTCCTCCTCCCCCAGCCCGATGAGGCTGAACACGCGCCGCTGGACGTCGCGGTCGTGGATGCGGATGCTCCCGCCGCCGATCTCCAGCCCGTTGAGCACGATGTCGTAGGCCAGCGACAGCACCGAGGCGGGGTCGTCCTCCATGCGCTCCAGGTCATCGGGGCGCGGAGCCGTGAACGGGTGGTGCAGGGCCTCCCAGCGGTCCTCGTCGGCGTTCCACTCGACCAGCGGGAAGTCGACGACCCAGAGCGGCGCCCAGGTGTCCTCGGGGATGAGGTAGTTGCGCTCCGCGAAACGGTTGCGCAGCGTGCCGAGCACTCCCTGGGCGACGGGCTCGGCGTCGGCGACCATCGCGATCAGGTCGCCCGGCTCTGCGCTGAAGTCGGCGGCGAGGTCCCCGAGGAACTTCGCTACGGGTGAGCGCAGAGACCCGTCGGCCTCGACGGCGGCCCACACCAGGCCCTTGGCGCCGAGTTCGCGCGCCTCGGCCATCAGTTCGTCGCCGACCTTGCGGCTGACCGCCGCGCCGGCCTGCGGCACCACCAGGCCGCGCACCACGCCGCCCGCGGCGATGGCGCCCTCGAAGACCCCGAAGCCGCTGCGGGCGGCCTGCTCGGTCCAGTCCTGGATCTCCATGCCGAAGCGCACGTCGGGCCGGTCGGTTCCGAAGCGGCGCATCGACTCGGCGTACGAGATCATCGGGAACGGCTCGGGCAGCGCGTGGCCGGCCTCGGCGAACGAGGCGCGCAGCACGTTCTCGATGAGGGCCTGGATGTCGCCCGGCTCGACGAAGGAGGCCTCGATGTCGAGCTGGGTGAACTCCGGCTGGCGGTCGGCGCGCAGGTCCTCGTCGCGGAAGCAGCGCACCACCTGGTAGTAGCGCTCGAGGCCGCCCACCATGAGGATCTGCTTGAACAGCTGGGGGCTCTGGGGCAGCGCGTAGAAGCTGCCGCGCTGCATGCGGCTGGGCACCAGGAAGTCGCGTGCGCCCTCGGGCGTCGAGCGGGTCAGCACCGGCGTCTCGACCTCGAGGAAGCCGGCGTCGTCGAGCACGCGGCGCATCGCGCGCACCACGCGCGCGCGCAACTCGAGGGCGCGCAGGCGCCGCGGCCGGCGGATGTCGAGGTAGCGGTGCGCGAGGCGCAGCTCCTCGGACGGCTCCTGGCTCTCGTCCTCCACCGAGAACGGCAGCGGATCGGCCTCGGCGAGCACCTCGATCCGGTCGACGCGCATCTCCACAGTGCCGGTCGCGAGCGCGGGATTCACCGTTGCCTCCGAGCGGGCGACGATCGCACCCTCCACGCAGACGACGTCCTCGGGGCTCAGACTGCCGGCCACCGCATGGGCGGCGGCGAACTCGGCGTCCGGGTGGAACACCAGCTGCAACAGCCCCGAGCGGTCGCGCAGGTCGATGAAGACCACGCCCCCGTGGTCGCGGCGGCGGTGCACCCAGCCGGCCACGCGTACGCGCTCGCCGGTGGCGGCGACGACATCCTCGCACGCATGCGAGCGGAAACGGGGCGCGCCGATCACGACAACGTCTCCACCAGCTCGCCCAGCGCCACCCCGGTCTGCTCGCCGCTCTCCATGTCGCGCACGGTGGCAATGCCCTCCTCGTATTCGCGTGGACCCACGATCACCACGCGGCGCGCACCGAGGCTCGCGGCGTGCTTCATCATCGCCTTCATCCCGCGCCCGCGCAGGTCGCTCTCGCATCGCAGGCCCGCGGCGCGCAGCCGCTGCAGCAGGGGCAGCAGCTCGCGGCGCAGGCCGGCGTCGGGAACCGCGAGGTAGCAGTCGAGCGCGGGCCCGGGGGCGCCCGACACCTGTTGCAGCGCCAGCGTGATCCGCTCGATGCCGGTGCCGAACCCGATGCCCGGCGTCGGCGGGCCGCCGAGCTGCTCCACCAGCCCGTCGTACCGGCCGCCGCCTCCCACTCCGCTCTGGGCGCCGAGATGCGTGCTGGTGAACTCGAACACGGTCATCGTGTAGTAGTCGAAGCCGCGCACGAGGGCGGGGTCCTCCGTGTAGGCGATGCCCAGCAGGTCGAGGGCGTCGAGCACGCGCTCGCGGTGCTCCCGGGCGGCCGGGGAGAGATGGTCGATCAGCTTCGGCGCGTCCTCCATCACCGCCTTCACCGACGCGTCCTTGCTGTCGAACAGGCGCAGGGGGTTGTCGCGCATGCGCTCCAGCGCGTCGTCGTCGAGCGATGAGCGGTGGCGATCGAGGTACTCGACCAGCAGCGCCCGGTACGGGCCGCGGCTCTCGGGGTCGCCCATGCTGCCGATCAGGAGCTCCAGGCCCGGCAGTTCCAGCTCGGCGTAGATGCCGTGCAGCAGCGCGATGACCTCGGCGTCGAGCAGCGGGTCGTCGCTGCCGATCACCTCGGCGCCGAGCTGCCAGTGCTCGCGGTAGCGGCCGGCCTGCGGAGCCTCGTAGCGGAACATCGGGGCCATGTACCAGAGCTTCACCGGCAGCATCATCTTGTGCATGCCGTGCTCGACGAAGGCGCGCATCACCGGCGCGGTTCCCTCGGGACGCAGCGTCAGGCTGCGCCCCGAGCGGTCCTCGAAGGTGTACATCTCCTTGCGCACCACATCGGTGCTGGTGCCGACCCCGCGCACGAAGACCTCGGTCTCCTCGAAGGTGGGCGTGATGATCTGGCCGTAGCCGTGGCGCTCGAAGGCGCCGCGGGCCACGTCGACGATGCGCGCGCGCAGGCGCCCCTCCTCGGGGAGCACATCGCGCGTGCCCCGCGGCGCCGCCGGCCTGTGTGAGCTCACGGTTTCGCCGGCTTGGGCGCGGCCGACCCGCCGCGCTTCTCCAGCCATTTGGCCATCTGGCGCTTGTAGCGGAAGCGGTCCATGACCAGGCCGAGGGGGAGCATGAAGAGGAAGGCGACGCCGGTGACGATGAGCGCCGCGGCGACGCTGTGCCCGGCGATGTAGACGAGGTACGGGTAGAACAGCGCCGACACGATGGCCGCGCGGATGGCCACGCCCTTGAGCGAGGGGGGGTGGGGCTCGCCGGGCCGGCGCTTGGGCGCCGCGGCGCGCGCGGACGCGGAGGAGCCCTCCCCCTCCCTCCTGGCCTTCTTGGGCCCATGGTGCGGCTGGGGACCAGCGTTCTTGCGCGGCTTACGACGTGCCATTCAGGCGTTCCTCCCGAGTCCCGCCAACTGTGATTCCACAACCATGCCGGGCCGGAACCCGGTGATGCCGAGCGCGGCCGGGCTCACGCCGCCGAGCGCGGCGCGTGGCATCAGCCCGACCAGCTCGGCATCGCCCGCCTCGACCCCGATGCGGTCGGCGATGTCGCGTACGGCGGCGATCACCGTCGGCACCGGCGCCGCGACATAGTCCTCGATGTTCATGGACACCTGCACCATGCCCGCCTCGGGCAGGTAGAGCCCGAGCGCACGCACCCCGGGCAGGCCCCCTCCAGCCTCCCGCACGCGGTCGGCGACCGCGCGCGCGTCGGCCAGGGTCGCGTGGGGCAACCAGACGTTCAAAGCGATCAGCGGGTGGCGCACCCCCACCAGCACCGCCCCGGCGCTGGGGTGCAGGCGACTGGGCCCGGCGTCGGGCGTCAGCAGCCCCTCGTCGATCTCGCGCTCCAGCGCCTCGATGCCCTCGCGGCGGAAGTCGCGCGGGTGTGTGCGATCGGGCCGCGTGGCCACCGCGCCGTAGAGGAAGACGGGCAGGTTCAGCTCGGCACCGAGCCGGGCGGCGAGCCCCGTCGCCAGCTCGGCCGCCAGGGGCAGGTCGGCGTCGTGGAGCGCGACGAACGGCATCACGTCGAGCGCGCCGATGCGCGGGTGCGCGCCGCGCTGGCGGCGCAGGTCGATGCGGTCCACGCACTCGGCGGCCAGCGCCACGGCGGCGTCCTGCAGGGCCGGCGGCTCCCCCGCGAGGGTGAGGACGCTGCGGTTGTGGTCGGCGTCGGAGTGGGTGTCGAGCAGTCGCACGCCGGGAACTCGGCATGCGTCGGCCAAGGCCTCTATCGTCAGTTCGTCGCGCCCTTCGCTGACGTTGGGCACCGCGTAGGCGAGCGGGGGGTGCACGGCGAGCGGGAAGTCCCGCTCGGCCAGGGCGCTCGCCCCGTATCCGGCCCCCTCTGGGGCGCTCATCTCGTCCACCCGGTACTCACTTGACTGTCCTTGTCCGACTGCTCGGCCTCCTGCGCCCCCACATGTGGAAGGTGCTGATCACCGCGCTGAGCGCGGCCGGACTGATGGCGTGTTCTGTCACCTTGCCATACCTGACGGGGCGGGTGATCGACGACGTGCTGACCGCGGGCGACCGCGACGCCCTGGTGCCGCTGGTCGCGGTCATCCTGCTCGTCGCCTTGGTGCGCGCCGGCCTGGCGGTGGTGCGCCGCTGGGTGTCGGGGATGGTGAGCCTCGCCGTCGAGTACGACCTGCGCAACAGCATGTTCTCCCACCTTCAGCGCATGTCGCTGGGCTTCTTCGACCGCCTGCCGGTGGGCCAGCTCATGTCGCGCGCCTCCAGCGACCTCCAGACCGTCCGTTTCTTCCTCGGTTACGGGCTGATCTTCATCTTCATGCACATCTTCACGCTGGTGCTGCTCACCGGCCTGCTGATGTGGACGAACTGGCGGCTGGCGATCCTGGCACTGCTCACCGGTCCCGCCCTGCTCGCGGTCGCCTGGCGCTACAGCCGCCGCTCGCACCCGGTGCTGGTGGACGTGCAGCAGCGGGTCGGCGAGGTCACCGAGATGGCCGAGGAGAGCGTCGCCGGCGTTCGCGTGATCAAAGCGTTCGGCCGGGAGGACCTCAGCGCCGACCTGTTCGGCGGGCGGGCCGAGCGCGCGTTCGACCGCAGCATGGACGCCGCCCGCCTGCGCGCCACCTACCAGCCGCTGATGGGTTTCCTGCCGATGATCGGCCTGGCGGTGGTGCTCTTCTATGGGGGCATCCTCACCATCGACGGCGAGATGGAGCTGGGCGAGTTCGTCGCCTTCTACCTCTGGCTGGCGATGCTGATGGCTCCGTTCCGGTCGATGGGCATGCTGCTCGGCAACGCGCAGAAGGCCGTCGCGGGCGGGCAGCGCATCTTCGAGGTGCTCGACGCGGAGCCCGAGGTGGTGGAGGCCCCGGACGCGGTGGCTCTCCCCGACGGGCGCGGGGCGGTGCGCCTGGAGGGCGTGCGCTTCCGCTTCTCCGAGGCCGGCGCCGACGTGCTGCGCGATGTCGACCTCGACATCGCCCCCGGTCGGACGGTCGCGCTGATCGGCCCCACAGGCTCGGGCAAGACCACGCTGGCCCAGCTCCTGCCGCGGTTCCACGACCCGACCGCGGGGCGGATCCTGCTGGAGGGGGTCGACCTGCGCCGGCTGCGTCTCGACGACCTGCGCACGGCCATCGGGATCATCCCGCAGGATCCGTTCCTGTTCTCGACCAGCCTGCGCGACAACATCGCCTTCGGCCGGCCGGGCGCGTCCGATGAGGAGGTGCGTGCCGCCGCGCGGGCCGCCCAGGCGCACGAGTTCATCGAGCGGCTGCCCGACGGCTACGACACCGTGGTGGGTGAGCGGGGTTACACGCTCTCCGGCGGCCAGCGCCAGCGGGTCGCGATCGCCCGCGCGCTCCTTGCCGACCCGCGCATCCTGATCCTGGACGAGGCGACCGCCTCGGTGGACGCCTCCACGGAGGCCGCCATCCAGGAGGCCCTGCGCGCCGCCACGCGCGGGCGCACCACGATCGTGATCGCGCACCGGCTGTCGACCCTGGCGCTCGCCGACGAGCTGGTGGTGCTGGAGGCCGGGCGCGTGGTCGCCCGCGGCACGCACGCCGAACTTTACGAGTCGAGTCCCCTCTACCGCGAGATCCACGACGGGGGCCTCGTGGCCACGGCGCCGGTGGCATGAGCACGCACCACGGGCCCATGGGCGGCCCCGGCGGGGCCCTGCTGCGCCCCGAGGTGCGCCGCGACCCGATCAGCGCCGATGATGCCCGTCCGGCGAAGCCGCTGCGGCGGCTGCTGCCGTACCTGCGCCCCTACGCGGGCCGCGCAACGGTGACCGCCCTTCTGATGCTGCTGGTGACCGCGACGACGCTCGCGGCGCCGGCGATCGCCCAGTTCGGCATCGACTCGGGGATCACCGCCGGCGACAAGGCGGCGCTGGGTCTCGCCGTGGGGCTGTTCGTGCTCGCCGGCGCCATCGGCTGGGCGGCGGGCTATTACCAGACCTATCTGTCGAGCTGGGTCGGCGAGCGCATGCTGCTGGATTTGCGCACCGACACGTTCCGTCACCTGATGCGTCTGGAGCTCGGGTACCACGAGCGCACGCCCACGGGGCGTTCGGTGAGCCGCCTCACCAGCGACGTCGAGGCGCTCACGCAGCTGGTCACCGAGGGCATCACGAACCTCGTCGTGAACGGGCTGACCTTCATCGGCGTGGTGGTGATCCTGCTCGCCTACGACGTGAAGCTGGCCCTCGCGGCCTTCGTGATCTTCCCGGCCCTGATCGCCTCCACCGTCGCGTTCCGGATCTACTCGGCGCGCGCGTACCGGCGCACCCGCGAGAAGATCGCCGAGGTCCTCACGCGCCTGCAGGAGAACCTGTCGGGCATCCGCGTGGTGCAGGGGTTCGCGCATCAGCGCGAGAGCGAGATCGAGTTCGAGCGCGCCAACGAGGAGTACCGGCGCGCGAACATGTCGACGATCCGGCTGTCGGGCGTCTACTTCCCCGGTGTCGAGCTGCTGGCCGGCGTCGGCACCGCCGTGATTCTCTACTACGGGTCGACGCTGGTGCTCGACGACGAGCTGACCATCGGCGTGATGGTGGCGTTCCTGGGGTACCTGTCCAGTTTCTTCGACCCCATCCAGCAGCTCTCACAGCTGTTCAACACCGTCCAGTCGGCGATCGCCGCGCTGGAGAAGATCTTCGGCGTGCTCGACACCGACCCCGAGCTGGCCGACGCCCCGGGCGCCGTCGACCTGCCCCCGCTGCGGGGCGCGGTGAGCCTGGACCGCGTCTCGTTCGCCTACTCGACGGGCCGCGAGGTGATCCACGATGTGACGCTGTCGATCGCCCCGGGCGAGACGGTCGCCCTGGTGGGGGCCACCGGTGCCGGTAAGTCGACCCTGGCGAAGCTGATCGCGCGCTTCTACGACCCCACCGTCGGCACCGTGAGCCTCGACGGACGGGACCTGCGCACCACGACGCAGCGCTCTCTGCGCGCCCAGGTCGGCATCGTCCCCCAGGAGGGGCAGCTCTTCACGGGCACGGTCGCCGAGAACCTCGCGTTCGGGCGCCCGGACGCGACCATGGACGAGATCCGCGCCGCCGTCGACGCGGTGGGCGCGACGGCGATGATCGAGGCGCTCCCCGAGGGCTTCGACACCCCGATAACGGACCGCGGGGCGGCCCTCTCCGCCGGCCAGCGGCAGCTGGTCTCGCTGGCCCGCATGCTGGTTGCGGACGCGCGGCTGCTGATCCTGGACGAGGCGACATCGTCGCTGGACCTGCGTTCCGAGGCGATGGTGGAACACGCGATGCGCAGCCTGATGCGCGGGCGCACGTCCATCGTGATCGCCCACCGCCTGTCGACGATCCGATCGGCCGACCGCATCGTGGTGCTCGACGACGGACGGGTGATCGAGCAGGGCACGCACTCCGAGCTGATCGCGGCAGGCGGGCGCTACGCGTCGCTGTATGAGGATTGGAGCCGGGAGGGCGTCGCGGCCCCTTGAGGCCGGCGTCCGTTTTGCTACCATCCCGGCCGTCCGACGGGCATTGGGGGATCGTCTAGCGGTAGGACGCTGGGTTCTGGCCCCAGTAGCGGGGGTTCGAATCCTCCTCCCCCAGCTGGCTCGCACGGGTACTGCAGGTCACGATGGCGCATTCGTCTAGGGGCCTAGGACGCCGCCCTCTCACGGCGGTAACACGGGTTCAAATCCCGTATGCGCTACCTCAGACGAAAAGCCCCGCTCCGGCGGGGCTTTTCTCGTGCCCGGGCACCCGGCGCCACCCTGACAGGTCACCATCCGGGACCCTTCCTCTGGGCACACGCCCACTTTTCAGGTGTCCGAGAGAGCGAGACACGACCAGGGACGAGCTTCCGCGTGTCGTGAGGTCACCGCCGCGAGCCGGTACCGGCCGGGCCGCTGTTACCGTCGCCACCTTCGACGACCATGGTGGGTCCGTGGCGCACGGCCGCGTGGCCCACCCCCACCTGGAGGTGACATGACCATTCGCCACCCGCGCCGCACCGGCGCATTCGCGGTCGCGCTCGTCGCGGGCGGCGCGGTCGCCGTGACGGCACCGGCCACCGGCCTCTCAGCCGTGTTCGGCGTGCAGGACGACCGCATGACGATCGCCGAACCGGTCGAGAACCTCCAACAGCGCGTGAAGCTTGTGCGCAGGACCAACTCGAAGGTCGCACGCTTCGACATCCTCTGGTCCGAGGT
>JBKHVQ010000371.1:0-5436 GCA_046569985.1 Thermoleophilia bacterium
ACCGGCCGCCCCGATACGTCCCGGGGCCGCCAGCACGCGAACCCCCGAGTCCGCCCGGGCCGCGGCGCGCGAGAGGTGGGCCTCGGACAGCTCACCGGCGACCGCGGCGAGGTCGTCGAGGGTGCGCTCGGCGGGCAGGTCCCAGCCTCCGGCCAGGTCTCCGCGCTCGATGTCGAGGTCGACGAGCCAGACCGGGTCGCGGGTGCGTGACCAGGCGAGGGCGATACCCGCGGCCACGAGGCTGGCGCCGCAGCCGCCGGCGGCGCCGAGGACCGCGACGCTGCGGCGGCTCACGGGGCACCGGCCTCGATGGCCGCCGTCGCGGAGGCGGGCTCGTCGGCCGGACGCACCAGCAGCCGGACCTCGCGCGCGAAGTTGAGCGCCGCGGTGACGGTGAGCGCCTGGGGGGCGCTGACCCGCAGCAGGACCTCTCCTCCGTCGCCCGCGGGCGTCGGCGGGGCGACCGCCAGGACCTCCGCGTCGGCGACCACCACCCGCGTGCGACCGGTGAGCCCCTCCCCGGTCGACGCGACGACGTCCACCCGCACCCCCGGCGCGAGAGCCGATGCCGCACCGGCGGCGGCGGTGAGCGGAGCCGCGACCGCGCGCTCGCCGGGGGCCAGCGGGGCCGGGCCGGCGCCGGGCGCCCCGCCGAGCACCGCCTCGGTGACGGGCTCGCCGGCGGACAGGTGGGCGACGGTGCGGCGCCCGAGCGCAGCGTCGGCCGAGCCGAGCACGCCTGTCAGGGGGACGCCGGCAGGCAGCGCGACGAGGCGCAGCGCGGAGGAGGCGAGCTCCGGGTCGACCAGCGTCCCGGCGGGGACGGGGCGGGCGGCGACGAGGGCCCAGCCTCCGTCGCCCGGCTGGGCGGCGGCGCGGAGCGTGAGGACCACCGCCATCAGGCCGGCCGCGCCGGCCAGGGCGAACCACAGCCCGGCCCGGCGCCCGGACACGCGCGGCACGCGCATCACGGCGACACCGGGTCCACGAGCGAACCACATCGCCCGCATGGCGCACCGGGCAGTCCCCCACCCGGGCAGTCGGCGCACCCTCGCCACGCCCGTCCCGCCCAGGCCGTCAGCGCACGCGGCCCGGCGGGACTGCCCGCCCCGGGCCCGCAGCGCCCCGCCGACACCGTTCCCGAGAGAACCTGGAGCGCCCGCAGCGCCATCTCCCGATCGCCGGTCCCGGGCCACACGCGTGACGCGCATCCCACCACCCATGCGGCGGGGCCGTCGGCATGAGGGAGCCTCAGCACCTCCCGGCCCATCGCCCGGGCGAGCACCCAGACCGCGGCCGCGCCGCGATCCGCCGCCGGCGGGCGGGCGAGCACCAGCGCACCCGGCCCCGCATCGGCGACGGCCACGGCCGTGGCGTCGGGGTCGAGGGCCGCCCACCGCCCGCGGCGCCGCGGGCGCTCGATGGCGCGCAGTCCGGGCAGGTCGCGGTCGGCCAGACGGGCGACGAGGGACGCCTCGGCCACGACGCCGGGCATCGCGGTCAGGCCGCCGTGCATGATCCACCGCCGGGCACCGCCCGCCGGAGCACGAGGCGGAAACAGGCGCCGGGGCCGAGGCGATCGAGGGTGAGGGTGCCACCGTGGGCCTCGGCGATCTCCCGCGCGTTGGACAGGCCGAGCCCCTGCCCGGGGCCGCGTGGCGCCGAGCCGCGTTCGCCGGCGATGAAGATGGTCTCCCGGTCGGCGTCGGGTACCCCCGCACCGTCGTCGCGCACGCTGAGGTGCACCCACGCCGCGCGGGGGGCAACCGAGATGCGCACCCGCCCGTGGGGGGTGCAGTGGCGGAGAGCGTTGCCCACGAGGTTGTCCAGGATCCGGCCGATCGCCTCGGCGTCGGCCTCCGCCCAGGCCGGCTGCCGCGCGCGAAGCGAGATGCGCACGTCCCGCTCGGCGGCGGCCCATCGGAAGCGCTCCGCCGCGGCGGCGGCGAGCTGCGCGAGATCGACCGGCCCGCGCGCCGGCGCGGCCCGGCCGGCGAGCGCGTCGAGGCCCTGCGCGAGCCGCGTGACCTCTCTGTCGATCAGGCGGAGGCCGCGGCGGGCGCGCGCGTCGAGATCGCGGCGATCCAGGATCTCGCACACGCCGCGGATGACCGTGAGGGGGGCCCGGAGATCGTGGACGGCTCGCGCGACGGTGTCGCCCGGGCCGGAGCCGCTCGCACACGGTCGCAGACGGGTACTCATCTCACACCTCCTCGGCCAGCAGCCGGTAGCCCACGCCCCAGACGTTGCCGATCCAGCGATCGCCCGCACCGCCGAGCGCGAGCTTGCGCCGCAGGCGGCTGGCGTGGCTGTCGACGGTGCGGGTGCGCCCCGCGCCGCGATAGCCCCACACATCGCGCAGCAGTTCCTCCTTGGTGTGGACCCGGGTGGGGTCCCGGGCCAGCGCCGTGAGGAGGGCGAACTCCTTCGCGGAGAGGGCGAGGACGTGCCCGCCGACGCTCGCGCGGCGCGCGTGCCGGTCGATGCTGAGCGCCCCGACCCGCAGCGTCTCGTGGACCAGGGCGCCGCGCGAGCGGCGCAGCGCGGCGCCCAGGCGCGCCAGCAGCTCGGGGTAGTGGAACGGCTTCGGCACGAAATCGTCTGCGCCGCGCTCGATGGCGCGCACGGCGGCGTGCGGGCTCCCCTGGCCGGAGATGAGCAGGATGGGCATTCCCGGGTCCCACGAGACGCTCGCGCCGCCATCCCTGATCGCCGTCACCAGGTCCAGCCCGGAACGTCCCGGCAGCCCGACGTCGACCACCGCGACGTCGGGACGCGCCCGGGCCAGGAGATCGAGTGCCTCCTCGGCCGAGGTGACGGACATCGGGGCGAAGCGGTCGGCGATGAGGTTCTCGGCGAGGAAGATGCGCGTGGGCGCGTCGTCCTCGACCACCAGCACCGACGGCACGTCGCCGCCCGAAGCGATTGACACCACCCACCCCCTCGGTTGCCGGGCGCCCCGGCGGCGCCCGTCTCACACGCACAAGGCGCGCGGGCGAACGGATCCGCCCCCCTCACGCGCGCGGATGTCCGCTCGGAGCGGGAAAATCCGCGCAATGGGTGCCGAGAGACAGTCGCGTCAGCCCCGGATGGGCGCGCAGCACACCGGCGCGGCACTCGACGACCGAGCGCGCGCCGCGGCACGCCGCGAAGCGCCCCGGCGCGAGGGGGTCGACGAGGCGCATCACCCGCCCGCCGCCGTCGAGGAACGCGCAACCGAGCGGTATGCGCATGCCCACGGTGTGCACCGCGCCGCACGCGTCCAGCCACAGCGCCTCGTCGGCGGCGAGATCGGGGGTCCACAGCAGCCCGGCGGCCCGGGGGCGCCACGACGACGCCCGGTACGCGCGCCCCGCAACCACCGCACCGCGGCCGTCGTGAAGGGGCCCCGCGTTCACGGCCATGCGATCGATGCGCAGTCTCCCCATGCGTTCCACGATGGCCGCGGCCGGCGCGCCGATGGGTGTACTAACGTGCGCGCGGTGTCAGAGGATCCCCTCGCCCCCCGTTACCGCTCCGGCCGCGACGTGCGCCTGGCCGTCGGGACGGTGCGCTTCGAGTTCAACGATGAGGACTTCTCCCGCCGCGTCGTCGCCGCCGCCGCCCGCCTGGGCCTCGTGGACGGCGCGGCCGTCGGCGACGACGAGCGCGCCGAGCTCGCCGCCATCGCCATCGACGGGCGCGCGCGGGCCCCGCACAGCGACCTCGCCCGCCACCTCGGGCAGATCGACCACCTGCTCGTCCACGACGGGCGCGACCTGACCCACTGGCTGCGGCGACTCGTGTTCCGCGGCGCGTGGATCGACCAGCTCGTCACCGAGGGCCACCTGGAGCCGGTCTTCGTGCAGGGACGCGGCTTCGCGTACCGCTCGCCCGCGACGGGCGCCCCCACCGCCGACGACGCCGGCGCGCCGGACTGGTCGGCGCACGCGTACCGCCGCACCGCCGCCTGACCCCGCCGCCGGCGCGCCGGGGTCGTGCGGCTACGGGCTGGGGCGGAGGGCGCCCTGCAGGGCCGCCATGGAACGCGCGAACAGGATCCCCATCGCGTCGGCGGCCTCATCGGGCGTCTTCGCCGGCTCCATCGCCCTCAGCCCGGCGCTGGTCAACTGCACGGCCTGCTGGATGATCTGCCAGCGATCGACGGCCGCCACCTGCCCACCCGACTCGGCCTGCATCTCCTCGAAGGCGTCGCGCTGCGCGCGCATCATCTCCTTGAGACGTTCCTTGAACTCCTCCCCGGCGCCCTCGCCGAAGAGGAAGGGGAACGGGTTGTCCTCGTCGCTCATCTGCGCTCCTCCTTCACATCCCGCCTCTAGAGCCGGATCTCGCGGATGAGGGTGGGGCTCAGGAGGTGCACGGTGTCGATGAAACGCACCGTGTTGGTCACCAGGTCCATCACCATCGAGTGCGTCCGGGCCCCGTCGGCGAAGTAACGCACGCCCTTCAGCAGGTTCCCATCCGTGATCCCGGTCGCCACAACGTAGCGCGGTCCGGGCGCGAGGTCGCGGGTGCGGTAGACACGGTCCGGGCGGTCCATGTCGAACTCGTCCATCTTCTTCTGGTCGTCCTCGTCGCGCACCCACATCTTCGCCTGGATCTCGCCTCCGAGGCACTCGAGGGCCGCGGCGGTGATGACGCCCTCTGTGGAGCCGCCCATACCCACGTACAGGTGGTCACCGGTGCCGCGCACCGCCACCGACAGCGACGCGGTGATGTCGCCGTCGGGGATCAGCCGGATACGCGCGGCGGCGTCGCGGATCTCCTGGATCAGCCCCTGGTGGCGCGGGCGGTCGAGCACGATCACCGTGATCTCGCTGACCCGGCGCCCGTAGCAGCGGGCCACCATGTCGAGGTTGTCCTCGATCGGCGCGTTGATGTCGACGCGGCCCTTCGCGGTCGCCCCCACGCAGATCTTCTGCATGTAGATGTCGGGGGCCGACAGGAAACCGCCCGGCTCGCCGATCGCGCAGATCGCGATCGCCTCGCTGTCGCCGCGGGCGACCAGGTCGGTGCCCTCCACCGGGTCGACGGCGATCTCGCACTCCATGCCGCCGGTGCCCAGCTCCTCGCCCACATACAGCTCGGGGGCCTCGTCCTTCTGCCCCTCGCCGATCACCACCGTTCCGTTGATGGGCAGCTTGTTCAGCGCCACGCGCATCGCGTCGACGGCGGCCTGGTCGGCGGCCTTGTTGTCACCGCGCCCCAGCCAGCGGCCCGAAGAGATCGCGGCCTGCTCGGTGACCGGGAGGAACTCGGTGGCGCGGACGCGCCGCGGCTTGTCGGCGTCGAACTCGGACATCGTCAGCCCCGCGAGGCCGCGCGGCGGGCCTCGTAGTCGCGGGTGAAGGTCTCGATACCGGCGCTGGTGAGCGGGTGAGTGAGCATCTGTCGGAACACCTTGGGTGGGATGGTGGCGATGTGGGAGCCCATGCG
>JBKHVQ010000372.1:0-2297 GCA_046569985.1 Thermoleophilia bacterium
CGAGCACCTGTTGTCCGTCCTGCACCGGCGCCGCGAGGTTGAGGGCCGACAGGTCGGCGCGCCGGCGCGGCCCGCCGGCGCGCGCCACGGCCCGCTGCACCCGGTCGCCCTCGGCGAGGACGTAGACGCCCGGCCGGCGCACCTCGCCGGCCACATGCACCACCACGGGCGGCCTCCCGGGCGGCGTGGCCTCGACGGGTGGCACCTCGGCCCCCGAGGTCGCGGTGCCCGGCCCCTGCACGGACTCGGAGCCGGCCAGGATGCGCCACGAGACCAGCGCCAGCGCGACCGCCACCGCCACGTAGGCCCATCCGGTGCGGCGCAGCCAGGGGAGCAGTGCGTCCATGGGGGCACGGTACGACCGGGCTCGTCCCGCCACCCGCGCGCATCCACCCGCGATGCGCGCGGGTGCGGCTCACTTTACGACGATGTTCACCAGCCGGTCGGGCACCACGACCTCCCGCACCACGGTCTTGCCGTCGATCGCCGCGGCGACCTTCGGGAGCGCCCGCACGCGCTCCAGCAGCCCGGCCTGATCCGCTCCGGGCTCGGCCTCGATGCGCTCCCGCAGCTTGCCGTTGACCTGCACCACCACGGTGACGGTGTCGCGCTCGAGCATCTCGGGGTCGGCCTCGGGCCACGGCACACGCCAGAGAGCCTCGCCCCCGAGCGCCTCCCACATCTCGCAGGTCACATGCGGGGCGAACGGGAACAGCAGCGACACGGCGGTCTGGGCGGCGTGGCGCAGGGCGCGGGCCCCGGCCGGACCCGCGTACGACCCGTCGCCGGCCCCCTTGGTCGCCATGTTCACGAGCTCCTGCACGGCGGAGATGGCCGTGTGGAACGAGAAGCGCTCGCCGATGTCCCCGGTCACCTTGGCGACGGTGGCCTCGGCCTTGCGCACCAGATCGAGGGCCGCGTCGTCGCCCTCCAGCTCGGCCCGCGCAGGCCGCGGCCCCAGCCCCCCGCCGGGCAGGCCGCCCACGAGGCGCCAGAGGCGGTCGAGGAAGCGGCGCTGCCCCTCCACGCCACGGTCGCTCCACTCGATGTCGTCGGCCGCGGGGCCCATGAAGAGCACGTAGAGCCTGAGGGTGTCGGCACCGAACCGGTCGATGATCTCGTCCGGTGAGACCACGTTCCCCTTGCTCTTGCTCATCTTCGCGCCGTCGCGGTAGATCATCCCCTGCGTGAACAGGCGCGCGAAGGGCTCGCGCACGCCGAGGAGCCCCGCGTCGTTGAGCACCTTGGTGAAGAAGCGCGCGTAGAGGAGGTGCAGCACGGCATGCTCGACGCCGCCGATGTACTGGTCGACGGGGAGCCAGTGGTCGACGATCTCCCGCTCGAACGGCGCGGTCGACAGGTGCGGCGCCGTGTAGCGCAGGAAGTACCACGACGAGTCGACGAACGTGTCCATCGTGTCGGTCTCCCGCCGGGCGGGAGACCCGCAGGAGGGGCAGTCCGTGTTCACCCAGTCGGTGGCCGCCGCCAGCGGGCTCTGCCCCCTGGGCGCGTAGTCGCCGACCTCGGGCAGCAGCACGGGCAGCTGGTCGTCGGGCACCGGGACCGCGCCGCAGCCCTCGCAGTGGACGACGGGGATCGGCGCGCCCCAGTACCGCTGGCGCGACACCAGCCAGTCGCGCAGCCGGTAGCCGACGGTCGCCTCGCCGAGTTCCCGCTCCGACAGCCACCGGGCAGCCGCCCGCTTCGCGTCATCGACGTCCAGGCCGTCCAGGAACCCGGAGCCGACCAGGCGCCCCGGACCCGTGTGGGCCTCATCGAGCGGAGTCGCGGCGTCGTCGCCCTCGGCCGCGATCACCCGCCGGATGCCGAGCCGGTGGGCCTGCGCGAAGGCGAAGTCGCGCTCGTCGTGGCCGGGCACCGCCATGATCGCGCCGGTGCCGTAGTCCATCAGGACATAGTCGGCCACCCACACCGGTATCCGCTCGCCGTTGACCGGGTTGACGACGTGGCGGCCGGTGAAGACGCCGGTCTTCTCGCGGTCGGCGTCGCCGCGCTCGGCCGCCGAGCGGCGGGCGGCGGCGCGCGCGTACTCGGTGACGGCGGCCTCCTCGGGCCGCCCCGCCACGAGCCGGGCGACGAGAGGGTGCTCGGGCGCGATGATGAAGAAGGTGGCGCCGAAGAGGGTGTCCGGGCGGGTGGTGAACCCCGGGATCTCGTGCTCGCCGTCGTCGGTGCGGAAGAGGACGCGGGCGCCCTCCGAGCGACCGATCCAGTTGCGCTGCATCGTGAGCACGCGCTCGGGCCAGTCGACGAGCTGGTCCATGTCGTCGAGCAGG
>JBKHVQ010000373.1:0-3546 GCA_046569985.1 Thermoleophilia bacterium
GAGCGGCTGAAGGCCGCGCGACTGCCCTGCATCGTCGTTGTCAACCAGATCGACGGGCTCGACCGCGACACGGTGGCGCGCGCGATCATCCGTGCCTCGGAACTGGTCGACTTCGTCTCGCTGCATCCGGTCAGCGCCCTCACCGGCGGCGGGGTGGACGAGCTGCGGGAGGACCTGCGCACCCTCCTGCCCGAGGGGCCGCGGTACTTCCCCGAGGGCGCGGCGAGCGACCAGACAGAGGAGGAACTGGCCGCCGAGATGATCCGCGAGGCCGCGCTGGTCCGGCTGCGCCAGGAGATCCCGCACGCCCTCGCCGTCGACGTGCAGGACATCGAACCCGCGCGTGATGGCCTGGTCGTGCGCGCGGTGCTGGTCGTCGAGACCGAGTCGCAGAAGGGCATCGTGGTGGGTCGCGGGGGCGCCATGATCCGCGCCATCGGCCAGTCGGCGCGGGAGTCCATCGGCCACGTGTGGGGCACGACCGTGCACCTCGACCTCGTGGTGAAGGTGCGCAAGCGCTGGCGCGAGGACGAGTCGATGCTGGAACGCTTCGGCCTCTGACGTGTCCCCGGGCGCCGGAAAGTGGCGCGCCCTCAGCCTGATCGCCGCGGTGCAGGTGCTGGCGATGAGCGTCTGGTTCAGCGCGTCGGCCGTCGTTCCGGCCCTCCGCGATGAGTGGGGCATCTCTTCCGGCGGGGCCGCATGGCTGACCGGCGCGGTGCAGATCGGCTTCGTGGTGGGGGCACTCGCGTCGGCCATCCTGAATCTCGCCGACCGGGTGCCGGCGCGCGTGCTGATGGCGATGTCCGCCGCGGGCGCCGGCGCCGCGAACGCCGCGGTCGCGATGTTCGCCGCCGGGATCGAGGCCGCCGTGCCGCTGCGCTTCCTCACCGGCGTCTTCCTCGCAGGTGTCTACCCGGTCGGGATGAAACTGATGGCGTCGTGGTTCGTCCGCGGCCGCGGCCTGGCGATCGGCGTTCTCGTCGGCGCACTCACGCTCGGCTCGGGCTCCCCGCACCTGATCGCAGCGATCGGCGAGCCGCCGTGGCAGGCGGTCCTTCTGGTCGGGAGCGCCCTCGCGTGCGTCGGCGCGGGCGCGATACTGATGGTCCGCGACGGGCCGCACGCGGCCCCCGGCCCGCCTCTCGACCTGCGATGGGCCGCGAACGTGGTCCGGGACCGGCCGGTGCGACTCGCGAACCTCGGCTATCTCGGCCACATGTGGGAGCTTTACGCGGTCTGGACCTGGCTCCCCGCATATCTCGCGGCAAGCCTCGGCGAGGGGGCGGGTGCGTCGCTCCTCGCCTTCGTCGCGATCGGGGTCGGCGGGCTGGCGGGCGCCGTGGGGGCCGGGCTCGTCGCCGACCGCCTCGGGCGCACCGTCACGACGATCACGGCGATGGCCGTCAGCGGGACGTGCGCGCTGCTGGCCGCCCCCTTGTTCGGCGCGCCGGCGGCGATCGTCACCGCCCTGGCGATCGTGTGGGGGGTCACGGTCATCGCCGACTCTGCCCAGTTCTCGGTCGCGGTCAGCGAACTCACCGATATCCGCTTCGTCGGCACGGCGCTCACGCTGCAGACGGCCGCGGGCTTCCTGCTGACCGTCGCCTCGATCCGCCTCGTCGGCAGTCTCGGGGCGGACTGGGGGTGGCGGTGGGCGTTCCCCGTCCTGGCGCTGGGACCGGTGGTGGGCATCGTCGCGATGTGGAGGCTCCGTGCCGATCCGGCCGCGGCACGCCTGGCGGGCGGGGCGCGCTGACCCCGGCGCACACCCTCGGCCGTCGCTACCATTTCGGCAATGGTCATTTCCGTATAAGGTGACCCGAAGTTCTGGCATACGGGTAGCCTTGGAGGTGTGCGGATGAGGCGTTGGACAGGGATCGTTGCGGCGAGCTGCGCGGCGCTGGCGGTGGTCGTCGGGCTCGCGGCGTGCGGTGGAGATGATGGCGAATCGGGGACGACCGGTGGCGGGGACGTCTCCGAGCTCACCGTCTACTCGGGTCGCTCGGAGGATCTGGTCGCGCCGCTGTTCGAGCGCTTCACCGACGAGACCGGCATCGAGCTGAGCGTCCGGTACGGCGACACCGCCGAGATGGCGGCGACGGTCGTCGAGGAGGGCGACCGCTCGCCCGCCGACGTCTTCTTCGGCCAGGACGGCGGGGCGCTCGGCTCGCTGGAGGCCGAGGGGCTGCTCGCCCCGCTTCCCGAGGACACCCTCAGCCCGGTGCCCGCCGCCTTCCGCTCGCCCGACGGCCGCTGGGTCGGTACCTCCGGTCGGGTTCGCGTTCTCGGCTACGACACGCGGGTGCTCGACGAGGCCGATCTTCCGGCCTCGGTCTTCGACCTCACCGACGAGCGGTGGTCGGGCAGGGTCGGCTGGGCGCCCACCAACGCCTCGTTCATCGCGTTCGTCACGGCGATGCGCGCCGAGGTCGGCGACGAGGTCACCGAGACCTGGCTCCGCGACATGCAGGCGAACGGCGCGGTGGCGTTCGAGCGCAACGGCGTCCTGCGCGATGCGATCGCCAACGGCGAGGTCGAGGTGGGGCTCCTGAACCACTACTACATCGCCCAGGCGAGAGCGGAGCTGGCCGACCCGGACTCCTACCCGGTCGGCACCCACTACTTCCCCGGCGGCGATGTCG
This sequence comes from Thermoleophilia bacterium, assembly GCA_046569985.1. GTDB lineage: Bacteria > Actinomycetota > Thermoleophilia > Miltoncostaeales > Miltoncostaeaceae > JAVJSF01. Next base: position 2,646 of record JBKHVQ010000373.1, read on the forward strand.
GTTCCCTGATCAACGTGGCCGGGGCCGGGGTCATCACGGCAACCGACAAGCAGGAGGCGGCCGAGCAGCTGATCGCCTACCTGCTGAGCCCCGAGTCGCAGGAGTTCTTCGTCGAGGAAACCAAGGAGTATCCGGTCGTGGAGGGCATCGACGGGCCGGCGGGGCTGCCGCCGCTCAGCTCCATCGAGCAGCCGGACATCAACCTGAACGAGCTCAGCGATCTGCGCGGCACGCTGGCCCTGATCGAGCAGGCGGGCATCCTCTGACCTGCGGGCCGGTGACATCCCGGTGAGCACCGCGGCACCAACGACGCCCGCGCGCGACGCGCGGGCGTCCCGGTGGCGCCGCGGCCACTCGGGGGAGTTCACCCCGCTGGCCGTCCTCGCCGCGCTCATCGGCGCGGCGGTGGCGCTTCCGGCGGTTTACCTGTTCATCGTCGTCGGCGGTGACTGGGATGTCGCCGTCGACGCCGTGTGGCGCGAACGCACCCTGTGGCTGCTGGTGCGCAGCCTCGGGCTGGCCGGGGCGGTCGCCGTGGGGGCCACCGCCCTGGCGGTGCCGCTGGCCTGGCTGACGGTGCGCTCAGACCTGCCGGGGCGCCGTGTGTGGGCCGTGCTCGTGCTGCTGCCGTTCGTCGTGCCCAGCTACATCGGCGCGTACCTCCTGGTGTCGGCGCTCGGCCCCCGCGGCGTCATCGTGCGCGAGGTGCTCGCGCCCCTCGGGATCGACAGCATCCCCAGCATCTACGGGTTCTGGGGCGCCGCCGCCGTGCTGACGGCCTTCACCTACCCGCTGGTGCTGCTGCCGGTCAGGGCCGCGCTGCGCCGTATGGACCCGTCCCTGGAGGAGGCGGCGCGGGGCATGGGGGCGGGCCAGTTGCGCGTCGCGCGCACCGTCGTGC
>JBKHVQ010000374.1:0-3506 GCA_046569985.1 Thermoleophilia bacterium
CGGTGCCCTCGGCGGGATCATCCAGCGGGCCCCGACGCTGCACCGCATCGAGGCGACGTTCGTCGGCCGCGCCGCCCACGCCGGGATCGATCCCGAGGGCGGCCGCAGCGCCATCGCCGCGGCCGCGGCCGCCATCGACCGCATGCCCCTCGGGCGCGTCGACGCGGGCACGACCGCCAACATCGGCACGGTCACGGGTGGCACGGCCGCCAACGTGGTCCCCGAGCGCTGCACGATCATGGGTGAGGCGCGGGGACATGACCACGACGCGCTCTCGATCCAGCTCACCGCGATGCTCGACGCGGTGAGCTGGGCGGCCACCGAGTTCGAGCTGGATGTCGAGACGCGCGTGACGCGCGAGTTCACCGCCTACGCCCTCGCGGCCGACGACCCCCAGGTGCGTCTGGCGCGCCGCGCGGTCGAGGCCTGCGGCCTCGCGCCGCGCCTGGTGCCGAGCGGCGGCGGCTCGGATGTGAACGCCTTCGCGCGCAGCGGTTTCCCCGCGGTGAACCTCTGCAACGGCATGATCGACGTCCACACGCCCGACGAGCGGATCCTGCCGGAGAGCCTCGACACGATGGTGGACATCACCCTGGCGATCATCGAGGCCGCCCGCACCCCCGGATGAGCCTGCCCGCCCACATCCCCGACCCGGTCGAGGGCGCCCTGCCCGGGCCCGAGCGCAGCCAGGCCGCGCACTCCGGCGTGATCATCGATGTGCGGCTGTCGCACTACCGCAGGCCGGACGGCACCGAGGTGCGCCGCGAGGTGCTGGAGCACCCGGGGGCGGTGGTGATCGTGCCGGTCGAGGACGACCACGTCCTGATGGTCCGCCAGCCCCGCGAGGCCGTCGAGCGGCTCACCCTCGAGTTGCCGGCCGGCAAGCTGGACGTGCCCGGTGAAAAGCCGCTGGAGTGCGCGCGCCGTGAGCTGGCCGAGGAGGTGGGGCGGGCCGCCGGCCGCTGGACGCCCTGGGGCGGGTTCTTCACGGCGCCCGCGATTCTCACCGAGTACATCCACTGCTTCCTCGCCGAGGACCTGTCGGCGGCGGACGGCGTCGACGCCGACGCGGACGAGGACATCGAGGTGGTGGCGTGGCCCCTCGGCGACCTCGACGCGCTGATCGCCCGAGTCGAGGATGCGAAGAGCCTCGTCGGGCTGCTGCGCCTGCGGGCCGCCCGGGATCGCTAGGGCTGGAGCGCGACCACGTCGAGTTTGAGTGAGTGGGCCGCCGCGCACTGGCGGCGGTCGCCCGACGCGAACACCCCGCCTGGTCCGAGCACGATCCGGGCGGCGGCCAGAGCGGCGTGGGCCTCCGCGTGGAGGACGCACGCGCTGACGACGGTGTGGGCTCCGCGCCAGACGGCGGAGGCGCGTGCCGACGCGGGCTCCCGTACGAGGAGCGCCACGACCACCGACGTATCGAGGTACGCACGCACGCGCGGTCAGCGCCGCTGATCGCGCAGGAACGCCTGGAGGTCGAGATCCTCGATCTCCAGTGGCTCGGGGAGTGGGCGACGTCGGCGCTCGCCCTGGCGGATCAGCCCCTCCTCGAGAAGCCGTCTGTACGGGTCCTCCGGGTCGACCGGTCGCAGCAGCGCCACGGGCGTGTCCCGGTCGGTGACGATGATCTCCTCGCCTTCGCGGACCAGAGCGATGTAGCGGCTCACCCCGGCGCGCAGTTCCCTGATCCCGACTCTCACGTCGGCGCTTCCCATGTGGACACAGTGACGAGTGAAATGTGGCGCCACTCGCCCACGCCGCTCCGTCCGGGTGACGAGGTACCCTCGGGGTTCGTGACGCCGCCGGTCTACCCGCGGGGCCAGAGGGCGCCCGCCATGCTTCCTCATATCGAGGCCCAGAAGGCCCGGCGCGACGCCGCGGCCGACCGCGACCCGCTCGCCGCGGAGCCGTCGGCGCGCAAGGTCTACCGCCTGCGCCCCGCCGAGCGGGCCGGCACGGTATCGGCGCGCCTGCGCGAGATGCTCGACGACGAGCAGCTCGCCGCCGTCGGCGGCGCGTCCGGGCGCAGCCTCATCCTCGCGGCCGCCGGGTCGGGCAAGACGCGCACCATCGTCGCCCTGCTGGCCCACCGGGTCGAGGCGGGAACCCCGCCCGAGCAGATCATGCTCGTCACCTTCACCCGCCGGGCCGCGCGCGAGATGGTGCATCGGGCCGAGCGCACCGCCGGTGTCGACCTCGCTCGCGTGAGCGCCGGCACCTTCCACTCCCTTGCCCGCCGCATCCTCCTGCGCCACGGCTCACTGGTGGGCGTGCCCGCCACCTTCACCGTGCTCGACGGCGAGGACCAGGCAGAGGTCGCCGCGATGGCGCGCGACGCGGTGCTGGAGGGGCGCACGCGCCCGCCGTCGATGCCCAAGCCGTCGCAGATGGTCGCGATGTTCGGGCTCGCGGCGGAACTGGGCCGCCCGCTGGACGAGATCGTGGTGCAGTCCAACCCGCGTCTCGGTGACCGGCTGGAGGAGATCACCGCGATCGCGGCGGAGTACGCGGTGCGAAAGCGCGACATGGCCGCGCTCGACTACGCCGACCTGCTGGTGCACGCCGACCGGCTCCTGGCCGAACGCGACGAGGTCCGCGCGCGCCTGCAGGCCGCCCACCCCTGGGTGCTCGTCGATGAGCTGCACGACACGAGCCCCGTGCAGGCGCGCCTGGTCGAGGCGATCGCCGGCCCGGAGGGCAACCTCGTGGCGGTCGCCGACCCGGACCAGTCGATCTACTCGTGGCGCGGAGCCGACCCCGATGTCGTGCGCCGCTTCGCCGACGCCCCCGGCACGCGGATCTTCCCGCTGTCGACGAACTATCGCTCCAGTCCGGAGATCGTGGCTTTCGCCCAGGAGACGCTTCCCGGGGGGAACCGCTTCGGGAAGCGGATGCGCGCGCACCGCCCGCGGGTCGGGATGGTGCCGGTCGTCGCCCATCTGGCCTCGGTGCCCGACGAGGCGGCCTTCGTCACGCAGCGCATCGCCGAGCTGATCACAGAGGGACGCGACCCCGGCGACATCGCGGTGCTCTATCGCGCGCACCACCACTCCGTCGACCTGCAGCTCGCCCTCACCGAGGCCGGCGTGGAGTACGAGCTGTTCTCGGGGGCCCGCTTCGTCGAGAGCGCGCACGTGAAGGACGTGCTCGCGTTCTGCCGCGTGCGCCACAACCCGCGTGACGCCCTCGCCTGGAGCCGGGCGCTGCGCCTGTTCCCGCGCGTCGGCGCGGCCACCGCCCACCGGATGTGGGAGGACGTCGCGGCGGCCGACGATCCCCTCGCCGCGGCGGCGGCCATCTCGCTGCCCGGCTCCGCCCGGGCGGCGGGCGAGAGGGTGGCGCGGACCATGGCCGCGGTGGCGGCGATGGAGCGCCCCGAGGAGATCGTGCTCGCGGTGGCCCGCTCGGAGTGGTACGCCGACCACCTGCGCGGGGCGTACCCCAACTGGCGCGACCGGGAGGGCGACCTGGCCCGCCTGGCCGAGCTCGCCGCGCGCGCCGAC
>JBKHVQ010000375.1:0-4532 GCA_046569985.1 Thermoleophilia bacterium
ATGCTGCGCGTCCTGTCGCGATGCAGGGCGACCTCGGCGCCACGCGCGGCGGCCATCTCGTCGAGCGTCGCATCGTCGACCCGGTAGGCGATGTGGTTCGGGTGCTGATCCGGCATGACGAAGGCCAGCTTCGCCCCGCCGGACTCGACGAGCGCCCAGGTGTCGTCCTGGTGGATCGCCCGTGTGCCGGGGATGAGTTCCTGCTGCCAGCTCACCGCCTCGGCGATGTCCGGGACCTGGTGTGCGATGTGGTCGAACCTCACGGGTGCTCCCTCGGGTCGCGGCGAACGCAACGGATGTCGGTGCAATTCTGACGCGAAACCGGCGCGCGTGACCGATGACTCGTGACGGGGCGGCGCGGCACGCTGCACGACATGGTCAGTCACCTCGTCAGCCCCGCGGTTCTCGGTCTCGACACCGCCACCGTCCAGGTCGAAGTCGACCTGCGGCCGGGGATACCGGCCTTCGCCGTCGTGGGCCTCCCCGACACCGCCGTCCAAGAGTCGCGCGAGCGCGTGCGCTCGGGGATCGTCAATCAGGGCTTCGCCCTTCCGGCCCGCCGCATCGTCGTGAACCTCGCCCCGGCGGATCTCCGCAAGGCCGGCCCGCAGTACGACCTGCCGATCGCCCTCGCCCTCCTCGCCGCGGCCGGGCAGATGGCGCCGGACTCCGTGGAGGGGGTCGCCGCCGTCGGCGAACTGGCGCTCGACGGCGCGCTGCGCCCCGTCGCCGGGGTGCTCGCGATGGCCGAGCACGCCGCCCGCGAGGGTTGGCGGCGGCTGGTCGTGCCCCGGGCGAACGCCTCCGAGGCGGGCCTCGTGCCCGGCATCGAGGTCGTGGGCGCCCCGACGCTCCGCGCCGCCGTCGACATGCTCGAAGACCGGGTGGAGGTCGCGGCGCCCTCCCTCGCTGCCGCCCGCCTCCTCGACACCGCCCGGGGCGCGCCGGGCCCGGACCTCGCGGACGTTCGCGGCCAGGCCGGGGCCAAGCGCGCCCTCGAGGTCGCCGCCGCGGGCGGGCATTCGCTGATGATGGTCGGCCCCCCGGGGAGCGGTAAGACGATGCTCGCCCGGCGCCTGCCCGCGCTGCTCCCGCCGCTCACCGTCGACGAGTCGATCGCCGCGACGCGCATCCACTCGGTCGCGGGCCTGCTCGATCCCGGCTGCCCGCTCGTGGTCGGCCGGCCCTTCCGCGCGCCGCATCACACCATCTCGGCGGCCGGGCTGGTCGGGGGCGGGCGCGTGCCCCGGCCCGGCGAGGTGAGCCTCGCCCACAACGGGGTTCTCTTCCTCGACGAGGTGTGCGCCTTCGCGCCCTCCGTGCTCGACGCCCTGCGCCAGCCGCTGGAGGAGGGACGCATCGACGTGAACCGCTCGATGCTGAGCGCCCGGTTCCCGGCACGCCCGCTGCTGGTCTGCGCCGGCAACCCGTGCCCATGCGGCTTCGACGGTGACCCGGCCCGGCCGTGCGTCTGCCCGCCGGGTCGCGCCGAGGCCTACCGCGCGCGGCTGTCGGGACCTGTCGCCGATCGCATCGACCTGCACATCCAGGTGCCGCGCGTCCCTCGCCGGGACCTGATGGGTCAGGCGGCCGGCGAGCCCACCGCCGCGGTGCGCGAACGCGTCGAAGCGGCCCGCGCCTTCGCGCGCGAGCGCGGCCAGCGTTGTGCCAACGCCGCCCTCGGGCCCGCGGAGGTACGTGCGGCGGCGGCCCTCAGCGGCGGGGCGCGCGACCTGCTGGGCCGCGCCGTCGACCGCCTTGGTCTCAGCGCCCGCGGGCACGATCGCCTGCTGCGCGTGGCCCGCACCATCGCCGACCTCGCACAGGCCGCCGAGGTCGGCTCCGAGCACCTCGGTGAGGCCCTCGGCTACCGCGACGCCCTCGCGGTCGCACGCGCGTGAGCGATGCGGCCACGTGGTCTCTCGGGCTCGCGCGCTGGGCCTCTGAGCTGGGACGTGACCTCCAGCGCCCGATCCGGGCTGCCGGGGGGCCGGATCGGCTCTGGAGGGCCGATGCCGGCACGCTCGCCGCCGTCCTGCGCATCGGCGCTCCCGACGCCGCCCGCCTGGTGGCGCTGCGGGGCGGGTTCCGGCCCGGGCGGATCCTGGCGGGGCTCGCCGCGACCGGGATGGGGCACGTCCACCCGGGCGAGCCCCGCTGGCCGGTGGCGCTCGCCGAGCTGCCCGACCCACCCGTCGGGCTGTTCGGGCGCGGACCGCTGGACGCCGTGCTGGGCTCCCTCCGCGACGCCCCGGTGGTCGCGATGGTCGGCAGCCGCCGCGCGACGGCCCAGGGCCGCGCGCTCGCGCACGCGGTCGCGGGCGACCTGGCCCGCGCGGGAGCGGTGGTCGTCAGCGGGCTGGCCCACGGCATCGACGCCGCCGCGCACGAGGGCGCGCTGGCGGAGGGCGGCGTCACCATCGCGGTCCTCGGGTGCGGCGTGGACGTCTCCTACCCCCGACGCCACCGTGACCTGGCCGAGCGCATCGCCGAGCGCGGCGCACTCCTGTCCGAGTTCTGGCCGGGAACGCCTCCCGCCCCATGGAGGTTCCCTGCGCGCAACCGTATCGTCGCCGGCCTCGCGGGCGCGGTCGTGGTGGTCGAAGCGGGTGAGCGATCCGGCGCGCTGATCACCGCCGACTTCGCGCTCGAGGTCGGCCGCCCGGTGCTCGCCGTGCCGGGGTGGCCCGGAGCGGCGGCCTCGGTGGGCTGCAACGCCCTGCTGCGCGCGGGGGCGGCGCTCATGGAGGGTGCGCAGGACATCATCGCCGAGCTACCCGACGCGCCGTGGCGCCGCCCGGAGCACGCGCGGGTGCCCGACCCGCTCGACGGACTCGCCGCGCGGGCGATCGCGTGCCTCGCGCATGAACCGCTGCCCGCGGATGCCCTCGCCGGGCGCCTGGGAGAGGACGCCGCGTCGGTCGCCTGCGCCCTCGCCCTCCTGGAGGTCGACGGCCGCGTGGCACGCGGCGACGGCCAGCGCTACATGGTGCTGCCGCGTCCCGGAGCCTGAACGGACGCCCTGGCTCGCGGGCTCAGGGGGCGGCGGCCCTCGGGCGCCCGCCACCCGCAGGGTGGTCGCTGCGATACCGGGCCAGCACCGCGTCCGCCATCTCAGCGACGGTGCGCCGCAGCGCCACAGGCTCGAACAGCACGGCCTCACCCTGGTGCTTGAGCAGCTCCTTCACCAGCCACGACTCGCTGGCGTAAGGGATCTCCACCAGCGCCGACCCGTCGGCGAACCGCTCCCTCGACTGATGCTGCTCGATCATCCAGCGCGCCAGGTCGGGGCTGCACCACACCGAGGCGCTCTGGGCGACGGTCGCACCCGGGCTCGGGTGCGAACCCCAGGGCAGGTACGGGCCCGACGCCTCGATCTCCGGGCGGCGCGTGAAATGCTCGTCCTCGACCAGCGCGGAACGGATGCGGTCGAGCCGGAAGGTCCGCTGCCCCTCGGCCCGGCGGCAGTGGGCCACCACATACCACGCATCGCGGGCATTGACGAGGAAGTGCGGCTCGATCACCCGTGCCGAGATCGCGCCACGCGACTCCGTCCAATACTCGATCTCGAGCGTGCGGTCCTCGCGGATCGCGCGGCTGACCTGCGCGGCGACATCGGCGTTCGCCTCCTGCGTGCGGCCAAGCTCGACGGTGGGCCGGCTCTCATCCCCGATCGCCCGCTCCAGCTTGCGCCTCACCGAGCTCAGGGAACCGCCCGCCTCCACCGGCAGGCGGTCCCCGATGAAGTCGAGGGCCCACAGGAGCGCCTTCGCCTCCAGCGGCGACAGGCGGGCCGGCCGCGCGAAACGGTCGCCGTAGGTCTCCTTCTGCACGGCGACGGTGTCCCCGTCGATCTGGGCGTAGAGCGCGTAGCAGCCGCCGCCGAAGTTGATCAGGTTCAGCAGACCGATGTCGTCCTCGAGCACCCTGCGATCGAGGTTGAGGGCGTCCCGCAGCTCGGTGACCGGGATGCGCGCCTCGGTGTCATCCCCGCAGGCGGCCAGCAGCCGGGTCATCAACGCCAGCAGCCGCGCGAACCGCTCAGCCGGGACGACGCGCTCAGGCAGCTGCGCGTCCTCGTCGGCCGCCGCTCGCCCCGGGGGGTCGCCGGCCATGTGGGCCGCGGGCGCCGACGGCCTGCGCAGGCCCTCGGTCGCGCGATGGCGCTGTGAGACGAGCTCCAGCGCCGTGATCGCGGCGTCGCGCAACTCCGGCGGGCCGAGCACCTCGGCGTCGGTCCCGAGGGCCAGCAGCCACGCCAGCAGCTGGCGCCGGTTGCTGTAGGCGGTGTGATAGAGCGCCGAGCCGTCCGCCGCGAACTCCGTGCTGCCGTGCGCGCCGAACATCTGCTCCACCCACCAGGCGATGGTGGCCGACAGGGCGATATGGGCGATCCGGTCGCCGTCCTCCAACTGCCACGGCGCCCGGTCCCGGTAGCGCGACAGGTCGACATCGTGCGCCGGCGGGAAGTCGTGCTCGGCGCGCGACTTGAAGGTGATGCGCCCCTCGATGCGCGACAGACGGAACAGGCG
>JBKHVQ010000376.1:0-6079 GCA_046569985.1 Thermoleophilia bacterium
CCTCGCGGCCGGCCGGGGCGCCGCCCCGAGGTCGCGCGCCGTCGGCGGGTCCTCCTGCTCGTCGTCCTCCTCCTATCGGTCGGAGCGGTCGGCGCGGGCTGGTACCAGCTGCACCAGGCGATGCCGGCCTGGTACGCGCGCCTCTGGTACCCGCTCGACTACGAGGACGCGATCGTCCGGGAGTCGGCTCGCAACGGCATCGACCCGACCCTGGTCGCCGCCGTCATCTACACCGAGAGCGGCTTCGTCCCGGACTCCGCGTCCAGCCAGGGCGCGGTCGGCCTGATGCAGATGCTGCCCAGCACCGCGGACTTCGTCGCCACGCTCCCTCGCCGCCCCAGCCCGCCGCCCGACGCCATCGGCGAGCCGGCGGCCAACATCGCCTACGGGACGCGGTACCTGCGCTACCTGCTGGATCGCCACGGCAGCATGCCGCTGGCCCTCGCCAGCTACAACGGCGGTGAGTCGAACGTCGCGCGGTGGGAGCGCGAGGCTGCGGCACGAGGGGATGTCCTGCGCGTGTCGGAGGACATCCCCTTCAGCGAGACCCGGGGCTTCGTGACGCGCGTGCTCGAAATGCAGCCGATCTACCGTCGCGCCTACGGGGACCGCCTGGGCGGATAGGCGCCGCCGTCGGGTCAGTCGATGCCGCGCTCGATCAACTCGATTCTGTAACCGTCGGGGTCCTGCACGAAGCAGATGCGCGACCCGCCGGGGTACGCGGAGTACGGTGGCTTCTCGGGCTGGATCCCGTGCTCTGCGAGGCGCGCCAGCTCCCCGTCCATGTCCGCGACCGTCAGCGCGATGTGCCCGTAGGCGGTGCCCAGCTCGTACGGCTCGGTGCGCCCGTCGTTCAGCGTCAGCTCCAGCCGGTCGCCGTCGCCCGGCAGGCCCATGAAGATGATGGTGGCGGTGTCGCCGCCCACCCGTTTACGGCCGCGCTCCTCGAAACCGAGGTTCCTGTAGAAGGCAAGCGAGCGCTCCTCATCCAGGATGCGCAGCATCGTGTGGATCAGTTCGATGGGCATTGGACGCCTCCGGTCGTGGTGACATCCCGAGCCTAATGGGCGCGCCGCCGTCCGGGGCGCCCCGGAGTCGGGGGCGGCCGGCGATGCCTGGGGCGGCATCGCCGGCCGTGTGGGTGTCCGTGTCCCGGTCACGGATCCCAGGGGCGATGTGGGCCGCGCCTCCGGTTCCCACACCGCCGCGGAAAACGATACGGCGCGCCCCGCGGCCCCACCTTGGCCCGACGGCGAGGAATCGGCCGCCCGGATCCGCCACCGCGTCGGGGGCGCGACCCGGCGGCGGCGCTACCCTGTGCGTGTGGAGAGCACCTTCGCGATCACCCCGGGCTACACGCCCACCGGCGATCAGCCCCAGGCGATCGGGGAGCTGGTGGCCGGGGTCGAACGCGGCGACCGCTACCAGACCCTCCTCGGGGTGACGGGCTCGGGCAAGACATTCACGATGGCCAGCACCATCGCGCGGCTGGGCCGTCCCGCGCTGGTGATCGCGCACAACAAGACCCTCGCCGCGCAGCTCTGCAACGAGTTCCGCGAGTTCCTGCCCGGCGCCGCCGTCGAGTACTTCGTCAGCTACTACGACTACTACCAGCCCGAGGCCTACATCGCGGCCTCCGACACCTACATCGAGAAGGACTCGTCGATCAACGACGAGATCGAGCGCCTGCGCCACGCCGCGTCGGCCGCCCTGATCGCCCGCCGCGACGTCGTGATCGTGGCGTCGGTCAGCTGCATCTACGGCCTCGGCTCGTCGGAGACCTACCGCGACAGGGTCATCTTCCTGACGGAGGGGGAGGACCACCCCCGCGACCGTCTCTTCACCCGCCTGGTGGAGAACCAGTACCAGCGCAACGACACCGTGCTCGGCCGCGGCCGCTTCCGCGTTCGCGGCGACACGTTCGAGATCCAGCCCGCCGACCACGAGACCGCCTACCGCGTCTCGATGTTCGGCGACGAGGTCGAGTCGATCCACGAGTTCGACCCGCTCACCGGCGAGGCCCTCGGCGAGCGCGGCCACCTCGCGGTCTTCCCCGCGACCCACTATGTCACGCCCCCCGATGTCATCGACCGGGCGCTGCGCGACATCCGGGAAGAGCTCGAGAACCAGGTGGCGATGTTCGAGTCGCAGGGGAGGGTGGTGGAGGCGCACCGCCTGCGCCAGCGCACCGAGTACGACATGGAGATGATCCGCGAGCTCGGTTTCTGCTCCGGCATCGAGAACTACTCGCGCATCTTCGACGGCCGGGACCCCGGGCAACCGCCCTACACGCTGATCGACTTCTTCCCGTCCGACTTCGTCTGCTTCATCGACGAGTCGCACAACACGCTCGGGCAGCTCCGCGGGATGTACGAGGGCGACCGCTCGCGGAAGACCGCGCTGATCGACGCCGGTTTCCGCCTGCCCTCCGCGCTCGACAACCGCCCGCTCCAGTTCCCCGAGTTCCTCGACCGCGTCGACCAGCTGGTGTTCGTCTCGGCCACCCCCGGCGAGTTCGAGAAGCGCAACTCGTCGCACATCGTCGAGCAGATCATCCGCCCGACCGGGCTGGTGGACCCCGAGGTCGAGGTGCGCCCGACGCACCACCAGATCGACGACCTCATCGGCGAGGTGAAGGCGCGGGCCGACCGCGACCAGCGGGCGCTCGTCACCACGCTCACCAAGAAGATGGCCGAGGACCTCACCGAGTACCTCGCGGAGGCGGGCGTGCGGGCCCGCTACCTGCACTCGGAGATCGACACGCTCGAACGGATCCGCATCGTCCGCGCCCTGCGTCTCGGCGAGTTCGACGTTCTGGTCGGCGTCAACCTGCTGCGCGAGGGCCTCGACCTGCCGGAGGTGACCCTGGTCGCCATCCTCGACGCCGACAAGGAGGGCTTCCTGCGCGGGACGACCTCCCTGGTGCAGACCATCGGCCGCGCCGCGCGCAACATCGAGGGCCGGGTGATCATGTACGCCGACAACGAGACCGAGGCGATGCGCACCGCCATCAGCGAGACGAACCGGCGCCGGGCGATCCAGCTCGCCTACAACGAGGAGCACGGCATCACGCCGGCCACCATCGTGAAGGGCGTCACCGACATCGTCGCGCTGCTCGGACTCAAGGACCAGCCTGGCGCGCCGACCGGGCGCGGCCGGCGGTCGCGCCCCGACGAGGGCGACGTCTCGCCCCAGGAAATCGAGCGGATGATCGTGGAGCGCGAGCAGGAGATGCTCGCGGCCGCCGAGGACCTGCGGTTCGAGCTGGCGGCCCGGCTGCGCGACGAGCTGGCCGACCTGCGCCGCGAGCTGGCCGAACTCGGCGGGGAGGGGGACGACGGCGACGCGGAGCCGGCGGCGCGACGCCGCGGTCAGCCGGCACCGGTGCCGCGCTCGTCGGCCCGGCGTGCCGCGCGCGGGCGCTCGGGGCGCTGAGCGGTGGGGACGCGGCCCGGCGACGACGCGCCGCGGCGGGAGCCGGCGGCCGGCGACCGGGACCGCATCCCCGACGACCTCCGCTTCCGCAGCGCCGCGGCACCCGGACTGGACGAGGACGACCTCTTCATCGCCCTGATGGTGGGATCGCCCGTGAGCGCCCTGTGGGGGGACGGCCGCTCATGGCCCGGCGACGAGTCCGATCGGGCGTGGGACGAGGAACGCGAACGGCGCCGCCGTCACGAGCGGCTGATGCGCACCTGGGACATCATCAACCCGGAGATCCACCCGGAGTGAACGCCGCGAACCACCGCCGGGCCTCCTCCAGGTCGCCGGCGGCCACATCGTGTCCCGCCTGCTGCACCGCCAGGGTGACGAGCGCACCCGCGTCCTCCAGCAGGCGCACCAGCGCCTCGGTCATCGCCGGCGGGCAGAACGGGTCGGCGGCTCCGGCGGCCACCAGGACCCGCACGCCGCCCAGGTCGGGCACGACCTCGGGCGTGTAGGGGAGCATCGGGCGCAACAGGACCGCGCCGCCCAGGAGACCCGGATGGCGGAACATCATCGCGAGGGCGATGTTCGCCCCGTTGGAGTAGCCGACCGCGACGGTCGCCGCAGGCGGCCGGCCCAGGGCCCCCAGCCGCTCCTGGAGTGCCCCGGCGAGTTCGTCGGCGCGCTCCTGCGGGTCGGGGATATCGAGATCGGTCATCCCGTGGCGCCGGAAGAACCTGCGCGTGCGGCCGTTCTCCATGACGGTGCCGCGCGGGGCGAGCACCGTCGCCTCCGGCGCCAGGTCGCGGGCCAGCGGGACCAGCTGCATCTCATCAGCCCCGGTCGCGTGGAGGGCGACGACGGTCAGCGGGCCGTCGCCGGCCTCCTCGAACGGGATCAGGTCGCCCACATTCATCGGCTGACCCCCTCACGCGCCGGAGTGGGCCGCCACCGGCGCACATCGGGCAGCGCGGTCAGAGCGGGCTCCACGCTTTCACGGAGGTGCGCGAATGCGGGCGGCAGCACGAGGCCCTCGCCGAGGTGCTCGGGATCCTCGTCGACGGCGAAGCCGGGGCCCATGGTGGCGAGCTCGAACATCACGCCGCTGGGCTCGAGGAAGTAGACCGAGCGGAAGTAGTACCTGTCGATGACCGGAGTCGGGCGGGCCCCGGCCCTCTCGACCCGGCGGCGCCACTCGTCGATCTCGGCCCCCTGCACGCCCCAGGCGACATGGTGCACCGTCCCGGCCCCTCGCAGCCGCCGGCCGGGGGGAGGGGAATCAAGGATGTACAGGCTACCGCGCAGGTCGCCGCGCGCCTCCCATCCATCGGCGTGCGGCGCGAAACCGAGCGCCCCCTCCAGCAGTCCGCGGCTCGCGTCGGGCCGCTGCGCGTAGGCGCGGACGGCGTGGAACCCGCGCAGCGCGTACTGCTCGGGAACCTCGGTGTGACGGGCCATCAGCGGGTCGTCCGGGCTCTCGGCGGCGACCAGTTCGTGCTGAAGGCCCTCCGGGTCGGAGAAGACCAGCCCCGCATCCTCGGTGGCGGTGGCGATGCCCTCGCGCCCGAGACGGTCCGCCCAGAACTCCAGGCTGTCGCGGTCCGCCACGCGCCAGACGATGCGGTGGACCATCCCCGCCCCGGCCCGCCCCCGCGGGGCGCCCGGGTACTCGAAGAAGGTCAGGTCGGCCCCGGGGCTCCCGTGCTCGTCGCCGTAGAACAGGTGGTACACGGTCGGATCGTCCTGGTTCACCGTGCGCTTCACCATCCGCAGGCCCATGACGCGCGCGTAGAAGTCCACGTTGGCCGGCGCGTCGGCGGTGATGGCGCTGATGTGGTGGATGCCCTCGGGCCGCATCGCTCTCTCTCGGTCGGCGAAGTTGCTTGACAACGCAATCAATCGTAGCATCCGCCGGGATCCGGCCGTCCGGGGTGGCCGGGACCGGCGAATGCGGATACGGTCGACGCACCGGCCCCGCGGCGGCAGCCGCGGGGGTGCCGCCATCCGAACGGCGTCTCCGGGCGCCGGCTGAGGAGGAGCCATGCAGGTATGGAATCTGGCCGACCGGGGAGTCGAGATGGGCCACCCCGAGGTCCTGTGCAGCCGCCCCGGGGGCCGCGCCGTGGCGATCCACCTGGAGGAGGGGACCGCCCTGGGTGAGCACCAGGTGCACGAGGCCACCTGGCTCATCGTGACGCGCGGGAGGATCCGGGTCGCCGACACCCGCGGCGTCGCCGAGAATCTCGGGGTCGGGGGACTCGCGGCCTTCGATCCCCACGAGCGCCACGAGGTGCGCGCCCTCGATGACGCGATGGTCCTGCTCCTGCTCGCCCCGTGGCCCGGCCCCGGCCGCGATCGCTGGATGCGGGGCCCGGGGCGTCGCGGGGAGTCGCCGCGCCAGTTCGCGGCCTAGCGGGACGGCGTCGTCAGGCGATGCCCGGCCGCTTGCGCCGGGCGCGCCGCTCACGGAAGGCACTCACGCGACCCGGCACCCGGGTCGCGCGGGTCCCTGCCGCCGCCACGAGGCCCCCGGCGCGCCGCAGGGCGCCACGCGGACGCCCGGCGGAACCCGCGAGCCGGGCGAGCGCACGGAGACGGGCCGGCCGACGGCGCTCCGGGCGGGCCGCCTCCGGATCCTCCGCCGCGGCGGGTG
>JBKHVQ010000377.1:0-2113 GCA_046569985.1 Thermoleophilia bacterium
GCGCCGAGCGCGGTCCCGGGGCCGCGGAAGCCGTGCGGGGCGCGGAACAGCCGGGTAAGCGCGCCCTCACCGGCCACCTCCGCGACGGCGCGCTCGGTGCGCCGGAGCTGGTCGGCGACATGGCGGGGCCCGCGGAAGATCAGGATGCCGTGGTCCCAGCCGTGACTGGCAAGCTGGTGTCCCTCCTCGACGATGCGCCGCACGGTGGCGCCGTGGCGTCCGACCTCGCGACCCAGCACGAAGAACGTCGCGCACACGCCGGCTTCGCCCAGGTGGTCGAGGATGGCCGGCGTGGAGGGGCCGGGGCCGTCGTCGAAGGTGATGGCGACCCGGGGGACGTTCGCCGGCCCGCGGCTGAATGCCGGTCCCAGCAGGGGGCTGCGCGGGAGGTACGCCGCCGAGCCCAGCGCGGCCGCGCCCGCGAGCAGCGTGGCGGCGGCGAGGGGTCGGTGGCGCGCCATGCGTGCGGACGCCGCGGCGATGACCAGGCCGATCGCGACGGTGCCCTGCACGGCCTGGCGCTTTCGCATCGGTTGCGTCATGGCGTTGTGGAGCCCGGACGTGCCGCGTGGAGGTCCCGGGCGAGGGGGGCGAGCCTACCAGCGTGGCGCCGGGCGGTCGGCATTTGGCACACTGGCGGGGGGAGTGCCAAAGTTGCCCCGGCGGTCGCGTCTATACTCCCCGTGTCGTCGCTGTCGTTCCTGCGAGGTGTCTGTGCCGTTCTACGAATACCGCTGCAACTCCTGTGGCCACCGCTTCGAGGTGCTCCAGCGGATGTCGGACGAGCCTGTGACGGTATGCGAAGAGTGCGCCGCGGAGGCGGCCGAGCGCGTGCTGTTCGCCCCCGCGATCCACTTCAAGGGCAGCGGATTCCACAACACCGACTACGGCACCAAGCGCCGTCCGGTGGGCGGTGGCGACTCGGGCGGCGACTCCTCCTCGTCGTCCGGATCGAGCGACACCGGGACCTCGTCGGGAGCGTCCGACGCGTCCTCATCCTCGTCCTCGTCGACCGTGGGTCTCGACAAGGTCTGACCGCCCCTGCATGATGACGGCCGCCGCCGTCGTCTCCCTGGGAGGGTCCGCACATGGCCGTCACGGCCGCCGCCGGTGCGTCGTCCTCGCGGCGCGCGCGGGCGCGCCAGCGCGCCTTCCGCCACCCCGGCTACGTGGTGCTTGGGGGGTTCCTGGCCGCCATCGCGGTCGGTACCTTCCTCCTCTCGCTGCCCGTCGCATCCGTCGACGGGCAGCGCACGGGGTTCGTCGACGCCCTGTTCACGGCGACCTCCGCCGTCACCGTCACCGGCCTGACGGCCGTCGACACCGCGACCCACTGGTCGAACTTCGGCGACGTCGTGATCCTGGTGCTCATCCAGATCGGCGGGCTGGGGATCCTCACCAGCGCCTCCATCTTCTTCCTGATCGTCGCCCGGCGCGTTGGCCTGCGCCGGCGCTTGGCCGCGCAGATGGAGGTGCGCTCACTGGAGCTTGGCGGTCTGCGGCGGCTGATCCTGCTGATCGTCGGGGTCACCTTCATCACGGAGGCGTTCGTCGCCGCGATCCTGACCGCGCGCTTCTGGGCGTCGTATGACGAACCGTTCCTGACCGCGCTCTGGTACGGGGTCTTCCACAGCGTCGCGGCGTTCAACAACGCCGGGTTCAGCCTTTTCCCGGGCAGCCTCACGCCCTTCTCCGGCGATGCGCTGATCCTCCTGCCGGTGGCGGGCGCCGTCATCCTCGGTGGGCTCGGGTTCCCGGTGTGGGCCGAGTTGTCACGGCGCCCGGGGCGGCTGGCGCGCTGGAGCATCCACACCAAGATCACCCTTGCCGCGACCGGCATCCTTCTTGCGATCAGCACGGTCGTGATGACGGCCTTCGAGTGGAACAACCCGGAGACCCTCGGCGACAGCTCCACGGGCACGCGGGCGCTCGACGGCTTCTTCACGGGCGTGATGCCGCGCACGGCCGGCTTCGGCGTGTTCGACTACAACGACGCCGGCCAGGACACCTTCCTGGTGGCCGACATCCTGATGATGATCGGCGGCGGCAGCGGCGGCACCGCCGGTGGTCTCAAGGTCACGACCGTCGCCCTGCTGGCGCTGATCGTGTGGGC
>JBKHVQ010000378.1:0-3029 GCA_046569985.1 Thermoleophilia bacterium
CAGGACGCGCTCGATCCAGGAGCGCCAGGCGTAGCCACCGGCGCGCTCCAGCCGCGCGTGGGCGGCCTCGTAGGCCGCGAGCACCTCGGGGCCGGCGTCGCCGCCCGCCATCCGCTCCTCCAGCGCGGCGAGTTCGGCCTCGGCGGTCTCGGCCTCGCGCATGCCCTGGGCCACGTACTCACCCAGGCTCAGGCCGCGTTCCCGCGGCGGGCGCTGGTCGTGCAGGGCGATGGTGGCGCCCTTGGGCAGGCTCAGCGATCCGCCGTCGGGCTCCACCTGCCCGGCGAGGATCCGCAGCAGGGTGGTCTTGCCCTCTCCGTTGCGGCCGACGACGGCGACGCGGTCGCCGGGGTCGACGCGGAACGAGACGTCCTGCAGGAGGTCTCGCGCCCCGAACGCCTTCGATATCTGGATCACCTGCACGACCCGTTAGGGTACCGGTGATGGCAAGCGAACAGCCGATCCGCGACGCCGCCGGTGTCGCGGACCTCGCCGACCGCGCCCGGCAGGCGGGCCGGATGGCCCTCGACTTCGAGTTCCTCTGGGAGCGCACCTACGCGCCCGTGCCCTGCCTGGCACAGGTCAACATCGAGGGGCGGGTGAGCCTCGTCGACCCGATCGAGGGCGCTCCCCTCGGCCCCATCGCCGAGCTCGTCAGCGACGAGGAGGTGACGGTCGTGATGCACGCGCCGTCCGCCGACCTCACCCTGATGGCCCTCGCCACGGATGTCGCGCCGCGGGCCCTGCAGGACGTCCAGATCACCGCCGGGTTCGTGGGCCTGGGGGCGGGCCAGGGCCTCGCGGCCCTCCTCGACCGCGTGCTGCGGGTGCAGCTGGACAAGGGCGAGCGGTACACCGACTGGAGCCGGCGGCCGCTCTCGGCCGGGCAGAGCGAGTACGCGGCCGCCGACGTCGCCCACCTCCTCGCCCTGGCCGACGAGCTCAACGAGCGCGCCGAGAGCCTGGGGCGGGCGGACTGGGTGGCCGAGGAGCATCAGCGCCGCTACGGGCCCGCCGCGCGTTTCACCACGGCGCCGGAGGAGGCGTGGCGCAAGGTCAAGGGCCAGGGCAAGCTGAACGGGCGCGACCGGGCGGTGCTGGCCGGGCTGGCGGCGTGGCGCGAGCGCGAGGCGCGCCGGGTCGACCGGCCGACGGCGTGGGTGATGCCCGACCGCACCCTCGTGGAGCTGGCGCGCAGGCGCCCGGGCACCCGCCGCGCGCTGGAGGCGGAGCGCGGGGTGCCGGAGCGGCTCCGGGACACCGAGGCGGACGCGATCCTCGCCGCGATCCTCGCCGGCCAGGAGGCCGACCCGATCTCGATGCCCTCGGGCGCGTCGCCGGACCTGCAGAACCGCGCGGAGGTGCTGGCCCCGCTGGCCTCCGCGGTGGTCGCCGCGCGCGCCGAAGCCGCCGGTTTGGCGCCCAGCCTGCTGGCCACCCGCGACGACATCTCGCGCTACCTGGTCTCGACGATGCAGGGCGAGGCCAACGGGCACCCGCTCGCCCAGGGGTGGCGCCATGAGATCGCGGGGGCCGCGCTGGCCGACCTGGTGGCCGGACGGCTCGCGGTCGCGGCCCACCCGACCCGGCCGTACCTGATCGAGATCCCGCGCGATCCGGCCGACGACGCGGGGTAGAGTCCGGCAGATGAGCATCCCCTTCAGCCACATCGCCTGCTGCATCGACGACTCCGACGCCGGCTCCACGGCGCTGCGGCACGCCGCGGCCGTGCGGGAGATGTCGGGCGGGCGGCTGTCGATCATCCACGTGATCGCCCCTCCCCCGTTCCTCGTCTCGATGGCCGCCTCGCTCGGCGGCGCGCCGGTGCACGACGACGACGCCCAGCGCGAGGCCGGTCAGATGTGGCTCGATGAGGTCGCCGCCAACACGGCCGGAGCGGAGGCCGTCCTGCTGGAGGGCCACCCCGGCGAGACCGCATGCGATTGGGCCGGCGAGAACGGGGTCGACGTCATGGTCGCCGCCAGCCACGGCGGGCGCCTCGAGCGCGCCCTGCTGGGGAGCTTCGCCGCATACCTCACTCAGCACGCGCCCTGCCCGGTCCTGCTGATCCCGCCGCAGCTCGGCGCCACGGCCTGAGCGTGGGCCCGCCGCGCCGCGGCGGGCCCGTGTCCCGGGACGGCGAACGGCGCCCTGAGGGCGCCGTTCGGGACCTGCCGGGGGTTACATCGGCGCCCTATGCCGCAAGGGGCCGCTCCCGTCCTCCCTCGGCGGCGGCTACAGGCTCATGCAGGTGCACGCAGCCGGCGGTCGCACATGAACCGGCGTGGTCGGCCTCGAACCGGCCGATGAGGGCCGCGAGGCGGACCATGTCGATGGGCGCTGCGGTGGTGCTGGACATCTCGGCTCCCGTGTCGTGTCGTCACCGGCTCGATACCCGGATTGCGGGCATCCAATCCGGCCGTGGTGACACGGGGGTTGCCCGTGGATTAGGGCTGTGTGAAGGCGCCGTCGTCGACCAGCGGGGCCAGGTCGGCCATCGCCGAGACCAGCGCGACGCGCGCCACCGACGGCGCTCCCGCCGCCAGCGGGAGCACCTGCCAGTTGGTGCGGTTGAGGTAGGAGCCCGCCCACCGTCGGTACCGCGGGCCGGTGCGCATGACCAGCGCCTGGATGCTCCGCAGGTTGTCGACGCGGTCGGCCAGCTTCAGCATCCGGGCGCGGTCGGGGCCGCGGGTCAGCAGGCGGTGGTAGTAGTGACGCTCCTCCACCGGGTCGTCGGGCGCGGTGAGCCAGTCGACCAGATCGGCGACGACGGGCCCGAACCCGACGCGGATCTCGTCGATGCTGGTGGCGGTGTCCTCGACGGTGTCGTGCAGCAGGGCGGCCTGGAGCAGCGGCGCCGCCCCCTCGCCCCAGCGGGCGAGCTCCATCGCGACGCGCACCAGGTGCACCCAGTAGGGGGTGCTGCTGCCGCGGCGGGTCTGCGCGCCGTGACGCGCGCGGGCGAAGGCGAGGGCCCGGCGCAGGTCCGCGCGGCGCCCGTCGTCATCGATGCCCGCGACGAAGTC
>JBKHVQ010000379.1:0-7044 GCA_046569985.1 Thermoleophilia bacterium
CTGCACGCACGTCGCATCCGCCTGCTCGCGGTCGTGTCGATCCTCGCGCTCGCGGCGGTGGGCACGCGCGCCGCCTACCTCGGCACCGTGCGCGCCGACGACCTGTCGGCCCGCGCGACCGACAGCAACCGCGACCAGATCTCCCTGATCGCCCAGCGCGGCAGCATCATCAGCGGCGACGGCCGCGTGCTCGCCACCGACAACCTCAAGGTCGACATCACGGCCTCGCCGGACATCATCGAGGACCCCGCGGGCACGGCGCAGCAGCTGGCGCGGGTGCTCGGCCGCGACGCCGGCGACATCGCGCCGCTGCTCGTCGGCGACGAGCAGTACGCGGTCGTGGCGCGCGGCGTCCCGGTGGCGCGGGCCGACAAGGCGCGGCGCCTCGGCCTCACCGGCATCCACTTCGAGGACACCTACGACCGCTTCCTCCCCGGCGGCGCCCTGGCCGCGCAGGTGATCGGCCTCACCGGCACCGACGGGGAGGGCCTGTCGGGTCTCGAGGCCGATCTCGACGCCCCGTTGACCGGCACGCCAGGCACCCGGGTGCGGGTGAAGGACGCCTTCGGGCGCACGCTGCGCGTCGCGGCCGACCGCGACCCGGTGCCCGGCGCCGATGTCACCCTCACCATCGACAGCGCCATCCAGGACCGCACCGAGCGCATCCTCCAGGACACCCGCGCGACCCACGGGGCGTCCAGCGCGATGGCGGTGGTGATGGACCCCCGCGACGGGCGCATCCTGTCGATGGCCACGGTGCCCGGGTACGACCCCAACCGGCGCCGGCAGCTCAACCAGGAGCTGACGCGCAACCGGCCGGCGACCGACATGTTCGAGCCGGGCTCCACGTTCAAGATCGTGACGATGACCGGCGCCCTGGAGGACGGCGTCGTCGAGCCGAGCACCGTCTTCGACCTCCCCGCCGTCTACCAGCTGTACGACCGGGAGATCAAGGAGTCGCACCGCGACTACGACACCACCCTCACCGCGGCGCAGATCCTCGAGCAGTCCAGCAACGTCGGCACGGTGAAGATCGCCCAGGCGCTCGGCAAGGACCGCCAGATCGCCTGGATGGAGCGCTTCGGCTTCGGCCGGGAGACGGGCCTCGACTTCCCGGGTGAGTCGGCCGGCTACCTGCGCCCCTCCGAGGAGTGGTTCGGCTTCTCCATCGGCAACATCCCGATCGGGCAGGGCGTCTCGGTGACGCTCACGCAGCTCGCCCGGGCGTACGCGGCGATCGCCAACGGCGGCACGCTGGTGACCCCGCACCTGGTGCAGAGCGTCGGCGACACGCCGGCCGCCGTGCCGCCCGCGCGCCGCATCGTGTCGCAGGGGACCGCCGCGGAGGTGGACGCGATGCTGCGCAAGGTGGTCTCGGCCGACGGCACCGGCATCGCCGCTGCGGTGCGCGGCTACGAGGTGGCCGGCAAGACCGGCACCGCGCAGAAGTACGACGACACGATCGGCGCCTATTCCGATCACCTCTACACGGCCTCGTTCGTGGGCTACCTGCCCGCCGACAACCCGCAGCTGGTGATCGCCGTCGTCGTCGACGAGCCGACGGCCGGCTCGATCTACGGCGGCGATGTGGCCGCGCCGGCGTTCGAGCAGATCGCCGAGTTCGCCACCAACGCGCTGCGGATCGAGCCGTGACCCCGGGCGGCGCCCGCTCGTCGCCCGGTCCGGTCCACTACCATCGCCGCGGATGATCCTGAAGGAGCTCATCGAGGGCATCCCCGGGGCGCACGTGCGCGGCGGAGCGGCGTCGGCCATCCGGGTCTCGGCAGTGGTGCAGCGCGCCGACCGGGTGGTGCCCGGCGCGCTGTTCTGTGCCGTTCCCGGTCTCACCGTGGACGGCCACGACTTCGCCCCGCAGGCGGTGGCCGCGGGTGCGTCGGCGCTGCTCGTGCAGCGCGAGCTGCCCGATGCGGACGTGCCCCAGGTCGTCGTGCCGGACGTGCGCCTGGCGATGGCCCTGGTGGCGGGCACCTGGCACGGCAGCCCCTCGCGCACGCTGACGGTCGCGGGCGTCACCGGCACCAACGGCAAGACGACCTCGGCCATCCTGCTGGCGGCGATCCTCGATGCCGCCGGCCTGCCGTCGGGCCTGGTGGGCACCATCGAGACCCGCGTGGGCGGGCGGGTGGAGCCCGCCGCCCACACCACGCCCGACCCGCTCGAGCTGCAGGGCCTGTTCGCCGCGATGCGCGACGCCGGGGACCGCGCCTGTGCCATGGAGGTCTCCTCCCACGCGCTGCACCAGCGCCGGGTCGCCGGCGTCCACTTCGCCGCCGCCCTCTTCACGAACCTGACGCGCGACCACCTCGACTACCACCGCGACATCGAGGACTACTTCCAGGCCAAGCGCGCCCTGTTCGTGCGCCCCGCGCAGGAGGGGCCGACCCCGCCCGGCGCCACCAACATGGACGACGAGTACGGGCGCCGCCTCGCCGCCGAGGCCGGCGCTCTCGGGTATGCGATCGACGCCCCCGCCGAGGTGCGGCCGCTCTCGGTCGCCGGCCTCGACACGGGGATCGCCGCGACGGTCGCCACCCCGCGCGGGCCGGTGGAGATCGAGACGGTGCTGCGCGGCCGCTTCAACCTGTCGAACCTGCTGGGCGTCGTCGCCGTCGGCGAGATCCTCGCGCTGCCGCATGATGCGGTGGCGCGGGGCCTCGCGGGGGTGACCGGGGTGCCCGGCCGCTTCGAGGCGGTCGACGCGGGCCAGCCGTTCCCGCTGATCGTCGATTACGCCCACACCCCCGACTCGCTCGAGAACGTGCTGGTGGCGGCCCGTGAGCTGCTGTCGGGCGGGCGGCTGATCGTGGTGGTCGGCTGCGGCGGCGACCGCGACCGCGGCAAGCGCCCGCAGATGGGCGCCATCGCCGGCGAGCGTGCCGATGTGGCGGTCATCACCTCCGACAACCCACGAGGCGAGGACCCCGACGCGATCATCGCGGAGATCCTCGCCGGCATGGGCGGATGCAGGGCCGAGCGCCACGTCGACGCCGACCGGCGGGCCGCGATCGCCCACGCCGTCGGCATCGCCGGGCCCGGCGATGTGGTCGTGCTGGCGGGCAAGGGGCACGAGCAGGGACAGGAGCGCGACGGCGTGATCACGCCGTTCGACGATCGGGCCGTCGCGCGCGAGATAGTGGAGGGTCTGCGGTGATCCTCCACCCGACGAACACGAGGGGCACGGCGTGATCACCGTCCACGACATCATGCGCACAGGGGTGGAGTGCCGGCTCCCGGTCGGCAACCCCGACATCGCGATCTCCGGCGCGTTCGTCGACTCGAACGACCCGGTGGAGGGCGCCCTGTTCGTGGGTATCCGCGGCGAGGTGAACGACGGTGGGCAGTACGCACCCGACGCCCTGCGCGACGGCGCCGCCGCGGCCGTGGTGGGGGAGTCCGCCTGGCGCTGGATCGAGGGCGAGGCGCAGGCCCTGCGCCGGCCCGTCCTGGTCGCCCCCGACCCGCTGGCCGTGCTGCAGGCCGCGGGCCGCCTGGCGGTCGATCGCTCCGGGGCGCGGGTCGTTGCGATCACCGGCGCCTTCGGCAAGACGACCACCAAGGACATCCTCGTCGCGGTGCTGCGCGCCGCCGGCGTCGCGGCCGAGGGCACCCCCGGCAACCGCAACACCGAGGTCGGCGTGCCGATGTCGCTGCTCGGGCTCCCCGAGGGCTGCGAGGTCGCCGTGGTGGAGATGGGGATGCGCGGCCCGGGGCAGATCGCCGAACTGGTCGCCCTGGCACCACCCGATGTCGCGTGCATCACCGCCATCGGGCCGGTGCACTTGGAGCTGCTGGGCACCGTCGAGGCCGTGGCCGTGGCGAAGGCCGAGATCCTCGGCGGGCTGCGCGACGGCGGCGTCGCGGTGGTCCCGGCCGACGAGCCGCTGCTCGAGCCGCATCTCGCGGGCCTCGGTGCCGGCGTGCGCGTGATCCGCGTCGGCCCCGAGCCGGCGGTCGGGCTCGACATCGACCTGGCCAAGGGCTGGGAGCGGCGCAACCTGGCCACCGCACTCGCCTGCTGCGAGGCGCTCGGCATCGACGTCGCCCCGGGGACGCGCGTCGAGGTGCCCCTGTCGGCGCTCCGCGGGCAGGAGCGCCCGCTGCCCGGCGGCGGCCTGCTGATCGAGGATTGCTACAACGCCAACCCGGTGGCGATGCAGGCCGCGCTGGAGGACCTGGCCGGACGTCCCGGCCGCCGCGTGGCCGTGCTCGCCGACATGAAGGAGCTCGGGCCCGACGAGGCCGCCTACCACCGTGAGGTGGGCGCGGCCGTCGCGGAGGCCGGGATCGACCGGCTGATCGCCGTCGGCCACCAGGCGGCCTGGTACCGCAAGGGCGCGGAGGGCGTCGACAGCGTCCACTTCGAGACGGTGGAGGAGGCCGTCGAGAAGATCCCGGGCCTGATCGCCGACGGCGACACGGTGCTGCTGAAGGGTTCGCGCGGGATGCGCCTGGAGCGCGTCGGCGCCGCCCTCGCCGGCGAGGCGTGAGGGTGATCGCACCGGCGGCCCGCCGCTGATGCCGCGCGTGCTGATCGCCGCCATCTCGGCGGCCACGCTCATGCTCTTCCTGGGGCCGAAGTTCATCGCCTGGCTGCGGGCGAACGAGGTGGGCCAGTTCGTGCGCCCGGAGGGCCTCATCCCGGGCGCCCACATCCAGAAGCAGGGCACGCCCACCATGGGCGGGCTGCTGATCGTGCTGGCGACCGCGCTGCCGTTCGTGATCCTCTCCAGCCGCAGCACCGAGGCGATGCTGGTCCTGTTCGTGACCATCGCGTGCGGCGCGATCGGCTTCCTCGACGACTTCATGAAGGTCGTCAAGAGGCGCTCCCTCGGCCTGGCCGGGAAGTGGCGCATGCTCGGCCTGCTCGGCGTGACCGCCGTCTTCGTGCCGGTGGCGGTGTCGGTGGTCGGCCTGCCCACCACGCTCACCGTGCCGGTGGTGGACCGCGCCTTCGAGGTGGGGGATGTCGCCTACTTCATCATCGTGTTCCTGGTGGTCGCGGCCGCGGCGAACGCGGTGAACCTCACCGACGGCCTCGACGGCCTCGCGGCGGGCGTCGCCGGCATCGTGCTCACCTGTTACACGGCGATCGCCTTCGTGGGCGGCCAGCGCGACCTGGCGATCTTCGGCGCAACCCTGGTGGGGGCGTGCATCGGGTTCCTGTGGTTCAACTCGTTCCCGGCGGCGGTGTTCATGGGCGACACCGGCTCGTACGCCCTCGGGGGCGCGGTGGCAGCGATGGCGGTGATGACGAAGACCGAGTTCCTGCTGATCGTCATCGGCGCGGTCTTCGTGGCGGAGGCGCTGTCGGTGATCATTCAGGTGATCGTCTTCAAGCGCTTCAAGCGGCGGGTCTTCCTGATGACCCCCGTGCATCACCATTTCGAGATGGCCGACTGGACCGAGACGAAGATCATCGTGCGCTTCTGGCTGGTGGCCGCGCTGTTCGCCGCGGTCGGTTTCACGCTGTTCTTCCGCGACCTCCAGGCGCTCTGATGCCCGCGGCGCTGGTGGTCGGGCTGGGCCGCTCGGGGCGGGCGGCCGCGGCGCTGCTGCGCCGCCGCGGCTGGGATGTGGTGGCGCTCGACTCCGGTGCCGCCCCGGGCGCGCGAGAGGAACTCGAGCCGCTCGGGGTGGATGTGCGCGCCCCCTCAGCCGAGCCGGTGGCGGGTGTGGGGCTGGTGGTGAAGAGCCCGGGCGTGCCCGGTGAGTTCGCGCCGGTGGCCGCCGCCCGCGCCGCAGGGGCCGCGGTGTGGAGCGAGATCGAGCTGGCCGCGCGCGAACTGCCGAACCCGGTGATCGCGATCACCGGCACCAACGGCAAGACCACGACCACCGAGCTCACCGGCCATCTGCTGAACGCAGCCGGCCGTCCGGCGGTCGCCTGCGGTAACCAGGGCACGCCGCTCACGGGGCTCGTGGACGTCGTCGACCCGGGGACCTGGCTGGTGGTGGAGTGCTCCAGCTTCCAGCTGGAGGACATCGAGCGCTTCCACGCCCGTGCGGCGGTGCTTCTGAACATCACCCCCGACCACATCGACCGGCACGGCACGATGGATGCCTATCGCGCGGCGAAGCTGCGCATCTTCGAGACGCAGGAGCCCGGCGACCTGGCGATCCTCCCCGCGCCGCTGCGGGCGACGGGCGCGGCACCCGCCCGGCGGCTCGCCGCGCACGCCGGCGTGCCGGACGCAGCCGCCTGGGAGGAGGGCGGGCTGCACGTGGCGCGCATCGGGCACATCATCGACTGGGACGAGGTGCCGCTGCGGGGGCGCCACAACCGCGAGAACGTGATGGCCGCCGCGGCGCTGGCCGCCCACGCGGGGCTCACCGGGCCGGAGATCGCGGCGGGGCTGCGCAGCTTCCGCGCGGTGCCGCACCGGCTCGAGCCGGTGGGGGAGCGCGGCGGGGTGCTTTTTGTCAACGACTCCAAGGCCACGAATCCCGATGCGGTGCTGGCCGCCCTCGACGCCTACCCCGAGCGTGTGCGCCTGATCGCGGGCGGGCGCGCCAAGGGCACCCCGTTCGGCCCGCTGGCGACGGCGGCCGCGGGCCCGGTGGTGCACGCCTACCTGATGGGGGAGGCCGGGCCGGAGCTGGCCGAGGCGTTCGCCGCGGCGCGGGTGCCGCATGCCGTGGTGCCGACACTCGCCGACGCGGTGCGCGCGGCGGCGGACGACGCCCGCCCCGGTGAGGTGGTGCTGCTCAGCCCGGCGTGCACCAGCTTCGACCAGTTCGGCGGCTACGAGGAACGCGGCGACGCGTTCCGCGCAGCCGCTCGGGAGGCCGGCGCCGCCTGACCGCCCGGTGGCGCGGCGGCCGCCACGCCGGCCTGGCAGTGCCCGGTGCGGGGATCGACGATGTCGAACCGCGCCAGTGAGCCGCCGCGGGCCTCGGCGACCCCGGCGAGGATGCCGTGGTGCAGTGCGCACAGGGCCCGCCCGCCCGGGTGAGGCACCATGTCGGAGAACGGGCAGCGGGTGAGGGCGATGCGCGTCCCCGCCCCGGGGGGTTCCGGCTCGG
>JBKHVQ010000380.1:0-7542 GCA_046569985.1 Thermoleophilia bacterium
AACGAGCTCAACATGATCTCCGACCTCACCATCTCGGACACCACCGGGCGGTTCGGCCAGGCGGGGCCGAAGATCGGCAGCGCGCCGCTGTGGTGGGGCTGCCAGCTGATCCCCGCGGTGGTGGGGGAGAAGAAGGCGCGCGAGGTGCTGTTCCTCACCCGCCAGTACTCGGCGCGGCAGGCGCTGGCGATGGGCCTGATCAACGCCGTCGTCGAGCCCGACGATCTCGATGCCGAGGTCGACCGTTGGTGCGACGAGATCCTGCGCCGCTCCCCCCAGGGGCTTCGACTCGCGAAGATCGCGCTGAACACCGCCACCGACGCCCTCTACTCGTCGACCAACCACGGGATGGAGCTGATGGCGCTCAACCATGTCTTCGGCGACGAGCCGAAGGAGGGCATCCTGGCCTTCCAGGAGAAACGCGCGCCCGACTGGCGCCGCTTCCGCCAGGGGCAGGGCCCGGAACCGGAGGGTGCGTGATGGCCGAGTGGAGCGACTGGTACCGGCGCGAGGACCCGACCGGGTGGGTGCTGCCGCGCATCCTCACCCGGCGCGCCGCCGAGCACCCCGATCGCCCGTACCTGCGCTTCGGGGACGACCCGTGGCGCAGCTACGGGGAGGTGAACGCGCGGGCGAACCGCATCGCGAACGCCCTGCTGGCGCGCGGCCTGCGCAGGGGCGAGTCCGTGAGCGTCATGCTGCCCAACTGCGAGGAGTTCGTGCCGGTGTGGTTCGGCATCCTCAAGGCCGGCGGGGTGATGAGCTCGATCAACACCGCCTACAAGGGCGACTTCCTGTCGTGGACGATCAACCTGGTCGAGGCGCGCACCCTCGTGATCTCCGACGAGTTCCTCGACCGGCTCGACCTGGTCGCGTCCGAACTGCCTCACCTGCGTCACGTGATCGTCTGGGAGTCGGGGCGCCGCAGCGGGCCGGACCCGGAAGCGTTCACCTGGGAGCCGCTGTCGGCTGTCGATGCGCTGCCCGATGATGAGCCGGCGGGGGTCGAGTACTCCTGGACCGACGACGCCCGCATCATGTTCACCTCGGGCACCACGGGGCGCTCCAAGGGAGTCATCAAACAGCACGCCGCCGACTACTTCTCCGCCCGCAGTTCCATGGAGGCGATGGCGGTGCGCCGCGGGGTGAGTGCCGACGCGCTCCAGGACGAGGTCTACTTCTCGTGCCTGCCGCTCTTCCACTCGAACGCCCAGGTGCTGTGCGCGTATCCGGCCCTGCTGGCGGGCGCGCGGGTCGCGTACGTGGAGCGCTTCTCGGTGACGCGCTTCTGGGGGCAGGTGATCGACGCCGGCGCGACCACCTTCAACTCCATCGGGGCGATGATCTACTTCCTCTGGAACGCCCCGCCGTCGGACCTCGATCGCGCCCACCGCGTGCACTCGGTGATGGCGGCGCCGGCGCCGAAGGACATCTATGAGGGCTTCGAGCAGCGCTTCGGGGTGACCTTCGGCGAGGGCTACGGCCTCACCGAGACCGGCGTCGCCACCATGATGGACCCGACCCGGCCGCCGCGCCTGGGCTCGTGCGGTACCGCCAACCCGGGGTACGAGGTGACCATCGTCGAGCCGGGCACCGACCTGCCGCTGCCACCCGGCACGCCCGGCGAGATCGTCGTCGATCAGAAGCTCCCCAACATCATCATGCGCGCGTACTACGGCATGCCGGAGAAGACCGCCGAGGACTTCCGAAACCTGAAGCTCCACACCGGCGACCTCGGGCGCATGGACGAGGACGGCTATGTCTACTTCATGGACCGGGTGAAGGACTACATCCGCCGCCGCGGCGAGAACGTGTCCTCGATGGAGGTGGAAAAGCAGGTGAGCGCGCACCCGTCGGTGCGTGAATGCGCCGCCATCGGCGTGAAGGCGGGGGAGGGCGCCTCCTCGGAGGACGAGATCATGATCGTGATGGTCGCCGAGGGCTCCCCGCCCGACATGGCGCAGTTCACCCATTGGATGGCCGAGCGCATGCCGTACTTCATGGTGCCGCGCTACATCCGCGTGGTGCCCGATCTGCCCAAGACCCCCACCGAGCGCGTGCAGAAGGTCAAATTGCGCGAGCAGGGGGTCACGTCCGACACCTGGGACCGTGACGCGGCGGGGGTGAAGGTCACCCGGTGACAGTCGCCGCGTCCGAGGCGACGGCCGCCCTGCGACTGGTGGAGGCGGCCGTGGAGGAACGCTATCCCGGCGCACGGCTGCCTCACCCGCTGGCGGAGAACCCGGGCGCGCCCGCGGGACTGATCGTCCGCCACGGGGAGGCGCTCGCGCTGATCGGTCTCGATATCCGCGGGGAGGCGAGCGGTGAGTGGTCGCTTTTCGCCACCTCGGTGCTGTCGGCGGGGGGCTCCGGCATCGACGCGTCGCTGGAATGGGTCAACGCGCGCAACCGCCGCCTCGGGGTCGGCAAGTACTACTCCGCCGCGTCGCGGGAGGCGGGTGTCTGCGCGATCGCCTACGACACGTGGATACAGGGGGCGGCGTTCGCGGCGTGCATGCGGCCCGAGCCCGACGAGGCCGCCGCGAGGCTCGCGTCGGTGCTGATGGCGCTCGTCGCGAACGTGGTCGACACCGGCGCGGCCGAGGCGCGCTCGGCGGCAGAGGCCACCGGGGGGCGCACGCTGGGTGACGGCCAGACCGACCTGCAGACACTCCTGGTCGTCGCCCTGGGGTGAGGCCCGCGCGGGCGGCGGGGTGAACACTCCGCGGCGCGTGGTGTGATCCCCCGGTGTTGAGAGGTCGCTCGCACCGAGCCGGCGGCGTGTCCGCCGCGACCCGTCCTCGGATCCGCCTGCCACGGTGGGTGCGTCCGCCCCACCACGACCGGCGGTACGCCAGTACCATTCTCTCCGGTGAATCGGCATGCGAATCTTCCCGCATGGCAGGACGCGCCTCAGCGACGCGACGGTCCGATCCGTCCCGCAAACACGGGAACTTCGGAGGAGCGTCGCCTCTTGGGGTCTGAGCCCGACGGGCCAGAGGCGGGCAACGGCGACGCCGCCGACCGGTTCGGTCTCACCGACCGTGAGATCGAGATCATCGGCCTGTTGATGCGCGGATTCAGCACGGACGAGATGACGGCGGTCCTTCATGTGCACCCTCAGACGGTGCGCAACAACACGCATCGCATCGGCGTGAAGCTCGGTGTGTCGGGACGCCTCAAGATCGTCGCGCGGGCGCGCGAACTGGGGATCGAACCCCGGTCGGGCTGAGGCCCGCCGCCGGTGTCACGGACATCGGCACGGCTCGTGCGCACGGGCGGGTGTCCTCGCGCGCCGCGCGCGACACGACGCCGCCTAAGTTCGGTGCATGTCGATACGCGCACCCCGACGCCTCCGCGGGCAGGCGTCCGTCGAGCTGGTCGCCCTGGTGCCCGCCATCGTGGTCATCGCCCTGCTCGGATGGTGGGTCGCCCTCGCGGCTCATGAGTGGACGCTCGCCGGGTCGGCGGCCCGGGCGGCGGTGCGCGCGCAGGAGGTCGGCGCGCCGGCCGGGAACGCGGCACGGGCGATCCTCGGCCCCTCGCGGCGGGCGGGGGCCCGGGTCGATCTGCGCACCACGCGCAGCGGCGCTCCTCGCGCTGTGGTCTCCCTGCGGCTTCCCGGCATCCTCCCGGGCATCACGGGCCACGTCGTGCGCGGCCGGACGGCCCTCGGCGCAGGCCCGGGTGCGCCGTGACGCGCCGGCGCGGGCAGCGCGGACAGGCGGCGCTGGAGGTGATCGCCGCGGTGCCGGTCGTCATCCTGGCGGCCCTCGCGGCGTGGCAGCTCGTCGCGGTGGTCGGCGCCGGTCTCACGGCCACCGAGCGGGCGCGGGCGCAGGCAATGCAGCACCGTTCGGGTCACGGGGTCGCGGGCTTCGAGGAGCGCGTCGCGGTGCCCCAGGTGCTGCCGATCGGTGGCCGGCTCGTGGTGTCGGCGCGCGCCGTGGTGAGGCGTCCGTGAGCGGCCGCGCCGAGCGGGGCCAGGCGCTGGCGCTCATGCTCGTGGCGGGCGTCCTCGTGCTCGCCGGCGCGGTCGCTGTGTTCACGTTGGCCCGGGTGCAACTGTCGGGCGCCCAGGCGCAGAGCGCCGCCGATCTCGCGGCGCTCTCGGCGGCGCGCGATCTGCGCGCCGGGTTCGCGGAGGCCGCCCTCGACGGCGATGGCGCCTCGGCCGACCTGGGCGCGCGGCTGCGGGCGGTCGCCGTCGAGGTGGCGGATCCGATGGGCGCCCGCGTGGAGGCGGTCCGGTTCGTCGGCGGCACGTGGCCGCCGATGGCGGTCGATGTCGAGGTGTCGCGGCCCGCGCCGGGCGGGACGCGCATCCGCGCGGTTGCGCGCGCCGGCATCGTGCTCCCGCCGCCCTCCGGCGACGGGCGCACCGGCTGGGCGTCGGGCGGCGGGTACTCCGGGCCGCTCGTCTACCGGGACGGCAAGCCGATGTGCCCGGCGGTGGGTGCCGCGTTCGACCTCATGGACGCGGCGGCGCGGTCGGAGGGCGTCGACCTGGTCGTCAACAGCGGCTTCCGCAGCGACGCCGAGCAGGCGATCCTGTTCGCCCGCCACCCCGATCCGCGGTGGGTCGCACCCCCGGGTCGCAGTCGGCACCGGGATGCGACCGAGCTCGACATCAACATGGGCGACGGCGGCCGCGCGCACGCCTGGCTGCGCGTGCACGGCGGGCGCTTCGGCTTCGTGCAGCGCTACTCGTGGGAGCCCTGGCACTGGGGGTACCTGCCGGGATGCGCCGGCTCCCGCGGCGACGGGCGCGGTCCTGTGGCGCTGCTGGGCCTGCCCGGGTGGGTGCCCGCGCGATACCGCGCCCTCGTGCTGAGCTCGGCCGTCGCCGCGGGTGTCTCGCCGGCCCTCCTCGCGGCACTGCTGCAGGCCGAATCGGGGTTCCGTCCCGATGCGGTCAGCCCCGCGGGGGCGCAGGGCATCGCCCAGTTCATGCCCGGCACGGCGCGCGGTGCGGGCCTCGCGAATCCGTTCGACCCGGCGAAGGCGATCCCGGCCGCGGCGCGCCTGCTCGCGGGGCATCAGCGCGCCTTCGGGTCGGTGCCGCTCGCGCTGGCGGCCTACAACGCCGGCCCGGGCGCCGTGCGCCGCTACGGCGGCGTCCCGCCCTACGCCGAGACGCAGGCCTACGTCGCGAAGGTCATCGCCCTCGCGGGCGGCGCGGCGGCGCTGGGCGGCGGCCCGGCGGGCGACGGGGTGGTGCTGATGAGGGTCGACGGGCGCTTGGCCTGAGTTCGCACGGGGCCATGTCAACCGGCGAGGGATGGACGCAGGGACCGGTCCGCAATAGCCTGAGACCTCGAACACGGGCCAGCGGGGAGTCAGGATGCACCGGCTACGGACGCACCTGTCGTACGCGAACGTGATCGCGACGCTCGCGCCGTTCGTCGCGCTGGGAGGGGTCGGCTACGCGGCCGTGACGCTTCCCGCGAACAGCGTCGGCACGGCGCAGATGAAGAACAACTCGGTCACCGGGGTGAAGATCCGCAACGGGACGGTGGCGAGCGCCGACGTGCGGAACAACTCCCTCATCGGCGCCGATGTCCGCAACGGCTCACTCACCGGCGCGGATATCCGCGACGGCTCGCTCTCGCCCGCCGACTTCGGCGGCCCGCCTCCCGGTGGATCGGTGGTCTCCGCGGGGCCGCAGGGTCCCTCGGGTCCGCCCGGACTCCCCGGCCCGGCCGGGGACAAGGGCGACACCGGCGAACAGGGCATGCAGGGTCCCTCGGGTCCGGCGGGGATCGCGAGCTTCTCCGCCGACCGCACCATCGGCGAGTCCAGTGGAAGCCAGCTCCTCGCGACGATGTCGCCGGAGTTGGGCGACCTGAGGTTTGACTGCGTGGCCAACGGTGCGAACCCGTCCTCCTATTCCGTGTACCACGTCGCCCCGTTCGCGCTCCCCTCCGAAGGGGGGTCGAACGTATGGGAGTTCACCGCCGGTCAGGTCCTCCGGAACATCGCCGCGTTCATCGGTTTTGGCGGCACCCGGGTCGTCCGCTTCCTGACCCAGCGCGGCACCGGCGCCACGAGCCCGAGGGCCGCCGCCGACATCATGATCACCACGGACGCGACGTCCTGTCATGTGACCGTCGTCGGCTGGCGCACGCCCGCGGGGTGACCAGGGTCGTCGAGACGCAGGCGACACACCCGCGGGACGCCACGGCGGCCACCGCGTTCCGCCACTGCACGCGAATCCGCCCGGAGGCCCGCTGACGGACGGCGCCCCTGACCGGGCCATCTGTCGCGCCCGGCCGGGAGTACAGTCGCCGTCTGATCCCCGAACGCGGGCGGGCCGGCGGCGCTCATGCATCTTCGCAGGAAGCCAGTGCGATCGTGGTTGCTCCGCCACCCGGCCCGGGCGGTGCTCAGCGCATTCCTGCTCGCCATCGTCAGTGGCACCGTGCTGCTGGAGATCCCGATCTCCAGCACCGACCCCGGGTCGGCGCCCCGGCTGACAGCGCTGTTCACGGCGACATCGGCGATCACCGTCACCGGCCTCACGCCCGTCGACCCGGCGACCTACTGGACGCCGTTCGGCCAGGGGGTGATCCTGGTGCTGATCCAGCTCGGCGGGCTCGGGATCATGACCAGCGCATCGCTGTTCCTGCTGCTGGCCTCCAAGCGCATCGGTCTCCGCGCCCGCCTCGCGACCCAGGCCGAGACCCACACGCTCAGCCTCGGCGACCTGCGTCGCCTCGTCGTCACCATCATCGCCTTCACCGTGGTGTTCGAAGTGATCGCGGTCGCCGTGCTCTCGGTGCGGCTCTGGACGCTCGGGCGGTCCCCGGCCGAGGCGCTGTGGGAGGGAACCTTCCACGGCGTCTCCGCATTCAACAACGCCGGCTTCTCGATCTACACCGACAACCTGATCGGCTTCGCCGCCGACGCGTGGGTGCTGGTCACCGTCGCGGTCGCCGTCATCTGCGGCGGGCTGGGATTCCCCGTCTGGCTGGACCTGCGCCGGCGTCTGTTCGCCCCCGCGCGGTGGAGCCTGCACACCAAGCTCACCCTCGCCGTGACCGGGGTCCTCCTCGGCGCGGGCACGGTCATCCTCACCGCCCTCGAATGGCGCGACGAGGACACCCTCGGCGCCTTGGCGCCAGGGTACCGAGTGCTCGGCGGCTTCTTCGCGGCGACCATGCCCCGCACGGCGGGGTTCAACGCCGTCGACTACTCGGTGATGGACGAGTCGTCCCTGCTGGTGACCGACATGCTCATGTTCGCGGGCGGCGGAGCCGGTGGTACCGCCGGGGGGCTCAAGGTGACCACGCTCGCGGTGCTGTTCCTCGTCGTGTGGGCGGAGGTGCGCGGCGATCGTGAGGTTGTGGCGTTCCGCCGGCGCATCCCGCGATCCGTGCTGCGGCAGGCGCTCACGGTCGCCGTCATCTCAAGCAACCTGGTGGTCGCCGCCACGGTGGCCCTGATGGTCACGAACGACATCCCGCTCTCCGCCGCGCTGTTCGAGGCCACCTCGGCGTTCGCCACCGTCGGCCTCAGCACAGGGGTCACCTCGCAACTCAA
>JBKHVQ010000381.1:0-1809 GCA_046569985.1 Thermoleophilia bacterium
GCACTCATGCGAGCACCAGCCGCACCGCGACGGCCACCAGCACGACCGCGAACGCGTAGGTCAGCTGCGCCGAGGAGACACGCGCCTTCACGCCGATGCCGAGCGTGACCCCCAGCATCGCCGGGACCCCGACCAGGGCCGCGGTGGCCCAGTCGACGTTCCCGAGCGCGCCGTGGGTCGCCGTGCCCCAGGTCGCCGTGAAGATGATCGCGGCGAGCGAGGTGGCCGTCGCGATCTTCGCGTCGTAGTGGAGCAGCGCGATCAGCAGCGGCACCATGATGATGCCGCCGCCGACGCCGAACATCGCCGCGAACAGCCCGGCCACAAGGCCCACCAGCACCAGTGACAGTAGGTTGCGCCGCCCCCCGGCGGCACCGTTGCTAGGCTCGATCAACGTGATCCTCCACCCCGGACTCCTCCGCGCGCTCGACCCGTTGCGCAATGCGCCCGAGGTGTCGGCTGTGCTCTGTGATGTGGACGGTACCCTGGCGCCGATCGTCCCGCGGCCCGAGGACGCCGAGCTGGTGGAGGGCGCGCGCGAACCCCTCACGGCCCTGCGCGGCCGCATGCGCCTGGTGGGTTTCGTCAGCGGCCGCGCACTGCACGACGCCATCGGCCTGGTGGGGTTGCCGGGATGCGCCTACGCCGGCAACCACGGCATGGAGATGTGCCACCAGGGCGGATCGCCGACCCTCGCCCCCGGCGTCGCCCGTCACCTGCCGGCGATCGCGGCCTTCGCGCAACGCTGGCCAGCGGGGCGGGTACGCGAGGCGGGGGTGCGCGTCGAAGACAAGGGGGCGACCCTCAGCTATCACGCGCGTGGCGCCGCCGATCACGCGGCAGCCGAGGCGATGCTGCAGGCCATCGCCGACGACGCGCGCGCGGCCGGCCTGACCCCCAGGCCGGGACGCGAGGTCATGGAGATCCGGCCGGGGCTGCGCATCGACAAAGGGACCGCCGTGCGGGCCCTGCTCGCGCGCAGCGGCGCCCGGCGCGCGGTGTACTTCGGCGACGACTGGACCGACGCCGACGCCTGGCGCGCCCTGCGCGAGCTGCGCGACGAGGGCGTGCTGGAGATCGCCGTCGCCGTCGCCGTCGCCAGCGGGGAGGTTCCCGCGGAGGTTCTCGCGCAGGCCGACCACATCCTCGACGGGCCCGAGGGGGTCGTCGCGGCCCTGCGCCATCTCGCGGCGCAGGAAAACCGCCAGATGCGCTGAAAATGTGCCCTGGGGCGCTCCTCGCGCCGACGCCGGGACGGCATCAGCACCCGCGGCCCGGCAGTGACATCTCTCCCCGCTGCTAAGTTGCGCGTACTCGAGGGCGCTTCGGAGGTCGGTCGTGCAGGTGCTGGGCTCACGACGAGGGGGGCTGATCACCCTGATCCTCGTCGCTGCCGCGATTGTCGTCGCGGCGACCTTCCTGATATTCCAGTTCGCCGACCGGCCCCGTGTCGACGCGCTCACCCCGGCGCCCGGCGCCGCGGTGGACAGCGCGCGCCAGACCGTGGCGTTCGAGGTCGAGGGCGACGCGCGCATGGCCGATCTGCGCGTCACCGTCGACGGGCGCGATGTCACCCGCAAAGCGCGCACCGACGGCGGCCGCGTCATGGTGCCGGTCGCCGGCCTCGACGACGGGGAGCACGCCGTCGCGGTCACCTTCTCCAGCGCCAACGTCTTCGCGCGGACGGTGACATCCGACTGGACCTTCGAGGTCGACACGATCGCCCCGCCGCTCACGATCTCCGAGCCGGCGCCGGGGAGCGTCAGCGCCCGCAAAGCGGTGCGCTTCACGGGCACCAGCGAACCCGGC
>JBKHVQ010000382.1:0-2108 GCA_046569985.1 Thermoleophilia bacterium
GCCGACGCCCGCGAGCGCTCCGGACCCCAGCGGGCAGGCCGCGCGCGCGGCGGCGATGGCGTGGTCGAGACGGACCATGTCGCGCCCGAGCATCCACACGTAGGCCAGCAGGTGGTGCGCGAGGCGCACCGGCTGCGCGCGCTGGCTGTGCGTGTATCCCGGGAGGAGCGTGTCGACGTGCCGCTCGGCCTGGGCGAGGAGCGCCCGGGCCAGCCCCGCCAGCTGCTCGCGCTGGGCCTCCGCGTGGGCGCGCAGGAACAGCAGGGTGTCGGTGATGACCTGATCGTTGCGGCTGCGCGCTGTGTGGAGACGGCGGCCCGCGTCACCGGCCAGCTCGGTCAGGCGGCGCTCGACAGCCGTGTGGATGTCCTCGTCCGACGGCTGGAAGGCGAAGGCGCCCTCCTCCATCTCGCGGGCGACCGTGTCGAGGCCGGCGGCGATCCGCTCGCCGTCCTCAGCGGGGATGATGCCCTGCGCCACGAGCATGGCGGCGTGGGCGCGCGAGCCGGCGATGTCGAACGGCCACAGGCGCCTGTCGACCTCGAGCGACGCGTTGAGGCGGTCGAACGCCGCGGCCGGGCCCTCCGCGAAGCGGCCGCCCCACAAGCGGTGGCCGCCGCTCATCGCGCGGCGGCGGGAGTGGCCCGGTGCGCGCCGACCACCGCCGCGAGTTCGGTGCAGACCGTGTCCACCTGGTGCTCGGTCATCTGCGGGAAGAACGGCAGAGCGATCGTCGACGCGCTGATCGCCTCGGTGACCGGGAACTCGCCCGGCCCGTGGCCGTGCTCGTCGCGGTAGTAGGGCTGGAGGTGGATGCACGGGAGGTACGGCTTCGCGGAGATCCCCCGCGCGTCGAGGTCGGCGATCACCAGGTCCCTCCCCAGGTCGGGATCGAGCCGGGGCGCGTAGACGAACCACGAGCGCTTCTGCGGCCCCTCGTACATCGGGCTGACCCCGTCGATGGCGCGCACGCGCTCCTGGTACCAGCCGGCCACCCTGGCGCGCGCGTCGAGCATGTCGCTGAGGCGCTCGAGCTGCGCCACGCCGATGGCCGAGTGGACATCCGACAGCCGGTAGTTGAAGCCGAGGCGCGAGTGCACCAGCCAGGCGCCGTCGTCGGAGCGGCCCTGGTTGCGCAGGCTGCGCAGCACGTTCGCCAGATGCGCGTCGTCGGTGAGCACGACACCGCCCTCCGCGGTGGTGAGCTGCTTGTTGGCGTAGAAGCCGTAGACGGCGGGGTGGCCGAAGGTGCCCAGCTTCTTGCCGTCATAGGCGCCGTCGATCGACTGGCACGCGTCCTCGACGCGGGCCAGGCCGTGGCGTTCCGCGATGTCGACCAGCGCCGGCACCTCGGCGGGGTAGCCGAAGATGTCGACGATGAGGATGGCCTTCGTCCGCGGGGTGATCGCCGCCTCGACCGCCGCCGGGTCCATGTTGAACGTGAGCGGGTCGACCTCCGCGAACACGGGGGTCGCGCCCGTGAAGACGATCGCGTTGGCGGACGCGACGAACGAGAACGAGGACGTGATGACCTCGTCGCCGGGCCCGAGGCCAAGGGCGTGGAGGCACAGGTGCAGACCTGCGGTCCCGCTGGAGACCGCCACGGCGTGCTCCACGCCGATGCGGTCGGCCCAGGCCCGCTCGAAGCGCGGCACCATCGGGCCCAGCGAGAGCTGGCCCGACCGCAGCACCTCGTCGACCAACTCGCGCTCGCGGTCGCCGATGACGGGCTTTGCCAGGGGGATGCGCCCGGTCGGCGCGCTCACGCCGTGGCCGCCCGCGCCCGCGCGACCCGCCGCACCCCGTGCTCCAGGCTGTCCACCAGCGCCTCCCACGATGCCTCGATGATGTTCTCGCTCACCCCGATGGTGCCCCAGCTCTCGTGGCCGTCGCTCGACTCGAGCAGCACCCGCACCATCGCCCCGGTGCCCTTGGTCTCATCGAGGATGCGGACCTTGAAGTTGACGA
The DNA here is from genome assembly GCA_046569985.1 of Thermoleophilia bacterium. Lineage (GTDB taxonomy): Bacteria > Actinomycetota > Thermoleophilia > Miltoncostaeales > Miltoncostaeaceae > JAVJSF01. Next base: position 1,969 of record JBKHVQ010000382.1, read on the forward strand.
GGCCGATCTCGGCGAGCTCGGGGACGCGCGGGCCGAGCGCGGCGCGCAGCGCCGCGTCGAGCGCGTTCACCGGCCCGTTGCCCTCGGCGGTGGCCACGAGGCGCTGGCCGTCGTGGATCAGCTTGACGGTGGCCTCGGTC
>JBKHVQ010000383.1:0-7744 GCA_046569985.1 Thermoleophilia bacterium
CGCGTACGAGGGCAGCGTGGGTGCCATCGGGACAGTATGCACAACCCGCGCTGATCCCGGCGGCGGCCCCCCGCCGGATGCTATGGTTCGCGGTCTTGCCCGACGGGTCCGATTGACGGAAATCGCATGTTGCCTGGCGGTTTCTCCGCACTCCCCGCCTCACGGCGGGCGATTTGTCGACCCCTTTGCTAGCCGCGTGATAGCATCAGCCGTTACGCCCGCGCCGTTCGCCCGGCGCTTCGCCGCCCGCCGCTCGCTCTCGTCAGGAGGCCTCGAGACTTGAGCACCCGCACCCCTGCCCGCGCCCGACGCAACTTCTCGCGTCTGGACAAGGTCCTTGAGGTCCCGAACCTCATCGACATCCAGCGGTCCTCGTTTGAGTGGTTCCTCAACGAGGGACTCCGCGAAACCATCGATGACATCTCGCCGATTGAGGACTTCACCGGCACCCTGGCCGTCCAGTTCGGCAAGTACACGCTCGGCGGCTGGGAGCCGGGCATGCCGTTCGAGCACATCCAGCCGAACGACTCCATCAAGGACTGCCGGGAGAAGGACCTCACCTACGCGGCCCCCCTCACGATGGAGGTCTCCTTCATCAACAAGGAGACCGGCGAGTTCCGTGAGCAGAAGGTCTTCATGGGCGACCTGCCCCTGATGACCGACTGGGGCACCTACATCATCAACGGCACCGAGCGCGTCGTCGTCACGCAGCTCGTGCGCTCGCCCGGCGCCTACGTGATGGAGCCCAAGGATCGCGAGAAGCAGGTCTTCATCGCGAACCTCATGCCCTCGCGCGGCTCGTGGGTGGAGCTGGAGATCGACAAGAAGGGCCTGGTCCACGTCCGCATCGACCGCAAGCGCAAGCTTCCGGTCACGACGCTCCTGTTCGCGCTGGGCTACACGCGCGACGACATCGCCAACCTGTTCCGGCACCCGCTCGACCCCGACCGGGTCAACCCCTTCATCCAGGCGACCCTCGACAAGGACTCCACCGAGGGCAACCCGCAGACCGGCGACCGCAACAGCCTCGCCGAGCTCGAGGCGATCGTCTCCGAGATGGAGCGCCTCGCGGCGGGCTCGGAGGGCGCGACCACCGACGAGCAGCTCCAGATCGACGCCGAGATCGAGAAGCTCGAGAAGAAGCTCGACCTGCGGTCCGGCGAGATCATGCAGCACGCCCTGATCGAGGTCTTCAAGAAGCAGCGCCCCGGCGAGCCGCCGACGGTCGACAACTCGCGCGCCCTCGTGCGCGCGCTGTTCTACGACCCCAAGCGCTACGACCTGACGAAGGTCGGCCGCTACAAGCTGAACGCGCGCCTCTCCCTCGAGGTCGGCGCCGGCGTGCGCACGCTCACCAACCCGCGCTTCACCGGCCGCATCTCCGGCATGGACGACGACCTGGTCGAACTGGCGCGCCGTCTGGTCGAGCTGCCGATCCGCATCGGCCTGCCCGAGGACTCCAAGGACTTCGCCGCCGACGGCGCCACCATGCCGCGCGACGAGATCGCGGGCGACCTCGACGAGTACGAGCACTTCGGCAACCGGCGCCTGCGCACGGTGGGCGAGCTCATCCAGGAGGCCTTCCGCATCGGTCTCTACCGCATGGAGCGCGTCGTGCGCGAGCGGATGAGCACCGAGGACGTCGACACGATCACCCCGCAGACGATCATCAACATCCGTCCGGTGGTCGCGGCGCTGAAGGAGTTCTTCGGCTCGTCGCAGCTCTCGCAGTTCATGGACCAGACCAACTCGCTGGCCGGCCTCACCCACCGCCGGCGCCTCTCGGCGCTGGGCGCGGGCGGGCTCACCCGCGAGCGTGCGCCCATCGAGGTGCGCGACGTCCACCAGACTCACTACGGGCGCATGTGCCCCATCGAGACCCCCGAAGGCCCGAACATCGGCCTGATCGGCTCGCTGGGCTCGTACGCCACGGTGAACGAGTTCGGCTTCATCCAGACGCCGTACCGCCGCGTGATCGACGGCATGGTGACCGGTGACGTCGAGCGCCTCGACGCCACCCAGGAGGAGCACAAGGTCATCGCGCAGGCGAACGCCGACGTGGACGAGAGCGGTGCCCTGGTGGGCCCCGTGCTCTGCCGCAAGGGCGGTGAGCCCGTGCTGGCCGACCCGTCCGAGGTCGAGTACATGGACGTGTCGCCCGAGCAGATCGTCTCGGTCGCGACCGCGCTGATCCCGTTCCTCGAGCACAACGACGCGAACCGCGCGCTCATGGGCGCGAACATGCAGCGTCAGGCCGTGCCGCTCATGATCACCGAGTCGCCGTTCGTCGGCACCGGCATCGAGCGCCGCGCCGCCATCGACACCGGTGATGTGGTGGTCACGCGCACGGCGGGCACGATCGCCGCCGTCGACGCCGACCGCATCGTCATCGAGAACGACGAGGGCGGGCTCGACACCTACGACCTGCACAAGTTCCGCCGCTCCAACCAGGGCACCCTCATCCACCAGAAGCCCGTGGTGCTCAAGGGCCAGACCCTGAAGGCCGGCGACGTGCTGGCCGACGGCAGCTCCACCGACAACGGCGAGCTCGCCCTCGGCAAGAACGTCCTCGTGGCCTTCATGAGCTGGGAGGGCTACAACTTCGAGGACTCGATCATCATCTCGGAGCGCCTCGTCAAGGAGGACGCGCTCTCCTCGATCCACATCGAGGCCTACGAGGTCGACGCCCGCACCACCAAGCTGGGCGACGAGGAGATCACCCGCGACATCCCGAACCGCTCCGAGGAGTCCCTCAAGGACCTCGACGAGCGCGGCATCGTGCGCATCGGCGCCGAGGTCACCTCGGGCGACCTGCTGGTGGGCAAGGTCACGCCCAAGGGCGAGACCGAGCTGACGGCCGAGGAGAAGCTGATCCGCGCCATCTTCAAGGAGAAGGCCGGAGAGGTGCGCGACACCTCACTGAAGGTGCCCCACGGCGAGGGCGGCAAGGTCATCGACGTGAAGGTCTTCAGCCGCAGGGACGGCGACGACCTGTCGCCGGGCGTCAACCAGCTCGTGCGCGTCTACGTGGCCAAGCGCCGCAAGATCGCCGAGGGCGACAAGCTGGCCGGCCGCCACGGCAACAAGGGCGTCATCTCGAAGATCGTCCCCGAGGAGGACATGCCGTTCCTCGAGGACGGCACGCCGATCGACATGATCCTGAACCCGCTGGGCGTGCCCTCGCGCATGAACATCGGGCAGATCCTCGAGACGCACCTCGGCTGGGCGGCGAGCACGGGCTGGATCGACGGCGCCTACGCCGACGGCCTGCCCGAGGGCGCCACGCCCGAGCGCACGCTGGTGGCGACGCCGGTCTTCGACGGCGCCGAGCCCAAGGACGTGGACCGCGTGCTGATGGACTGGGCCGCGAGCCACCCCGAGAACCCGATCAACCTCGGCATCGACGACGGCGACCGCGACGGCCGCCACTGCTCGGGCCGCATGCAGCTCTTCAACGGGCGCACCGGTGAGCCGTACGACGGCAAGGTGACCGTGGGCTACATGTACATGCTGAAGCTGCACCACCTGGTGGACGACAAGATCCACGCGCGTTCCACCGGCCCGTACTCGCTCGTCACCCAGCAGCCGCTGGGCGGCAAGGCGCAGTTCGGCGGTCAGCGCTTCGGTGAGATGGAGGTGTGGGCCCTCGAGGCGTACGGGGCGGCCTACACGCTCCAGGAGATGCTCACGATCAAGAGCGACGACACGGTCGGCCGCGTGAAGGCGTACGAGGCGATCGTGAAGGGCGAGAACATCCAGGAGCCGTCGATCCCCGAGAGCTTCAAGGTTCTGCTCAAGGAGATGCAGAGCCTCGGCCTGGACGTGAAGGTCGAGGGCGAGGTCGCCCCCGACCTGCTCGGGCACGAGGAGGACGACGACCTGCTGCGGGCGGCCGAGGAACTCGGCATCGACCTGTCCGGAGGAGGCCTCGCGGCCCCCGACGGCGACGGCGGGGAGCAGGAGACCGGCGATGACGGGGCCGGAGCCGAGGCACTCGAGAAAGGCGCGGGCGCGTGATCGATATCAACAACTTCGACTCCATCACGATCGGTCTTGCCTCCTCGAAGCAGATCCGGCAGTGGAGCTCGGGCGAGGTCACGAAGCCCGAGACGATCAACTACCGCACGCTGAAGCCGGAGAAGGACGGCCTCTTCTGCGAGCGCATCTTCGGTCCCACCAAGGACTGGGAGTGCTACTGCGGCAAGTACAAGCGGGTGCGCTACAAGGGCATCATCTGTGAGCGCTGCGGCGTCGAGGTGACCCGGGCCAAGGTGCGTCGTGAGCGCATGGGCCACATCGACCTCGCCGCCCCCGTCAGCCACATCTGGTTCTTCAAGGGCGTCCCCAGCCGCATCGGCTACATGCTCGACCTGGCTCCCAAGGAGCTCGAGAAGGTCCTCTACTTCGCCGCCTCGATCGTCACCGAGGTCGACCAGGAGGCGCGTGCCGCCGACCTCGACCGCCTGCAGGACGAGGTCAACCGCACCATCGAGGAGTACGGCCAGGACAAGGAACAACGCATCCTGGAGTACAACGAGCGCCTCGAGCGCCGCGTCACCTGGCTGCGCGACGGAGACACCTCCGCGCTGACCGAGGACGACGAGTACTGGATGGACGATCTCCAGCGCGACCGCACCTCGGAGGACCCCGAGGCGCGCCGTGAGCTCACCGACGCCGACCGCAAGCAGGCCGAGAACGAGCTGCGCAAGGAGACCGACCTCAGCCTGAAGGACCTGGAGCGCTACACCGAGGAGTCGATCGATCGCCTCACGCGCGCCTGGCTGACCTTCAAGGACCTGAAGGTGCGCCAGATCGAGTCGGACGAGCAGCTGTTCTGGGAGATGAAGGACCGGTTCGGCTCGTCGTACGGCTTCGGCGACTACTTCAAGGGCGGCATGGGCGCCGCGGCCATCCGCGAGCTGCTCGGGCAGATCGACCTCGACGCCGAGGCCGAGTCGCTGCGCGAGACCATCCAGACCAGCAAGGGCCAGAAGCAGGCCCGCGCGCTGAAGCGCCTCAAGGTCGTCTCGGCGTTCCGCCGCAGCGCCAACCGGCCCGAGTGGATGATCCTGGAAGCCATCCCGGTCATCCCGCCGGAGCTGCGCCCGATGGTCCAGCTGGACGGCGGCCGCTTCGCGACCTCCGACCTCAACGACCTGTACCGGCGCGTCATCAACCGCAACAACCGCCTGAAGCGCCTCCTCGACCTCGGCGCGCCCGAGATCATCGTGAACAACGAGAAGCGCATGCTCCAGGAGGCCGTCGACGCCCTGTTCGACAACGGGCGCCGCGGCCGCGCGGTCACCGGCCCCGGCAACCGCCCGCTCAAGTCGATCTCGGACATGCTCAAGGGCAAGCAGGGCCGTTTCCGTCAGAACCTGCTCGGCAAGCGCGTCGACTACTCGGGCCGCTCGGTCATCGTCGCCGGCCCCGAGCTGCGCCTGCACCAGTGCGGTCTGCCGAAGCTGATGGCGCTCGAGCTGTTCAAGCCGTTCATCATGAGCCGCCTCGTGGAGCGCAAGCAGGTGCAGAACATCAAGGCGGCCAAGAAACTGGTCGACTCGATGGTGCCCGAGGTGTGGGACGTGCTCGAGGAGGTCATCTCCGAGCACCCCGTCCTGCTGAACCGGGCGCCCACGCTCCACCGCCTCGGCATCCAGGCCTTCGAGCCGGTGCTGGTCGAGGGCAAGGCGATCCAGCTGCACCCGCTCGTCTGCACCGCGTTCAACGCCGACTTCGACGGCGACCAGATGGCCGTGCACCTGCCCCTGTCGGTGGAGGCTCAGGCCGAGGCCCGCATCCTGATGCTCTCGGCCAACAACATCCTGTCGCCGGCCCACGGCCGTCCGATCACCGTTCCGAGCCAGGACATGGTCCTCGGCCTCTACTACCTCACCCACACCAAGGCGGTGATGGTGCGCGAGGCCGGTGCCGAGGGCGAGGGCAAGCCGGTCGAGCTGACCGAACTGTGGAACGCCGCCACCCGTTCCTGGGAGCTGCCCGCGGGCGCCGAGGGGCGCCCCGAGGGCGGGAAGTGGAGCGCCGACCCGTTCACCGAGATGGGGCTCGGCACCCCGCCCGCGTTCCGCTCGGTCGACGGCGTGATGACGGCACTCGATCAGAAGGCCATCGGCCTTCACGACGTCATCGAGCTGCGCACGCCCGCCACGGGCGAGCGCCGGGTCGTGACGGCGGGCCGCGTGATCTTCAACCACGAGGTCGAGCAGGCGCTGCGCGACGTGGTGGGCGACGAGGAACTCGCGGGCCGTCCGTTCCCCGCCCGCTACCAGACGTTGACAAAGCGCGACACCGGCGACTTCATCGAGGAACTGGTGAACCTGTTCGGCGCCACCGCGGTGTCGATGGTGCTCGACACCTTCAAGGCCCTCGGGTTCCGCTACGCCAGCGTCTCGGGCATCACGATCTCCAAGAACGACGTGGTCGTGCCCCCCAGCAAGGGCGAGATCCTCGACCGTTACGACACGGAGCTCGAGGAGATCGAGGACTCCTTCAACATGGGCGAGATGACCCCGGAGGAGCGCCACGAGCAGGTCATCCAGCTGTGGGAGCGCGCCACCGACGATGTCGCCGACGCGATGATCAAGCACCTGTACCGCATGAACCCCATCTTCATGATGGCCAACAGCGGCGCGCGTGGCTCGTTCAAGCAGATCCGCCAGCTGGCCGGCATGCGTGGCTGCATGGCCACCCCGAAGGGCGACACCTTCGAGCGGCCGATCAAGTCGAACTTCATGGAGGGCCTCTCGGTCATCGAGTACTTCATCTCCACCCACGGCGCCCGCAAGGGTCTCGCCGACACCGCCCTGAAGACCGCCGACTCGGGTTACCTGACCCGCCGTCTGGTGGACGTCTCCCAGGACGTGATCGTGCGTGAGCTCGACTGCGGCACCGAGGAGGGCATCGAGACCCCCGTCTACCGCTTCGGCGCGCTCAACCCGAGCCTGCCCGGCCGCGTGCTGATGGGCCCGATCGTCGACCGCATCAGCGGCGAGGTGATCGTGGACCTGCGTCCCGAGGTCACCGACCCCGAGGACGAGGCGCAGCTCGATGCCCGCCGCGGCTACCTCATCAGCACGGTCGACGGCCGTGCCATCGACGCCGCAGCGCGCGGCGAGGACGGCCAGGCGCGCGACGCGGTCGCGAAGGTGCGCTCGCCGCTGAAATGTCGCAGCGACGTGGGTATCTGCGCTCGTTGCTACGGCCGCAACCCGGCCTCCGGGAACCTCACCGAGCCCGGCGACGCGGTCGGCATCATCGCCGCCCAGTCGATCGGAGAGCCCGGCACCCAGCTGACGATGCGCACCTTCCACACCGGCGGTGTGGCGGGCGCCGACATCACGCACGGTCTGCCGCGTGTCGTCGAGCTCTTCGAGGCCCGCAAGCCGAAGGCCCTGTCCCTGGTGGCGCCGGTCGACGGATGGATCCGGATCGTCGACGACGAGACCCGGCCCGGTCTCGCCAGCCTCGTGCTGGTGGAGCCCGAGTACATCGCGGTTGAGGACGCGGGCACCGGGGCGAACCGTGCCCCCGCGCGCGAGCATCCCTTCAACGACCAGCGCCGCACCCACATCCTCGTGGACGACGGCCAGTGGGTCGAGGCCGGCGATCTCCTGACCGTCGGTTCGGCCTACCCGGGCGACATCCTGGGCTCGCGCCCCGGCGTCGCGCTCGGCGTGCAGGGTGTCGTGCGCGCGGTCGAGGACAGGGCGAGGACGGTCGCGGC
>JBKHVQ010000384.1:0-1777 GCA_046569985.1 Thermoleophilia bacterium
CTGGCGCAGCCGCTGTCGGGCGAGGCCGCCGGCCGGCGCGAGGTGCTGCTCGACCTGCCCTTCTTCAGCGGCTACGCGGTGGAGATCGGCCTCCTCATCGACCTGGTCGGGCGCCGCGGCCTGGACGCCCTGGCCCAGGTCGACCTGGGCGCCCGGCGGCACACGAACCAGTCGACCTCGGCCCTCGGCGCGATGGCCTCCACGATCACCCAGGCGGTGCTGACGCGGCTCGCCGACGAGGGCCGCGCGCCGCGCGACCTCTCCTCCCAGGGCGACTACCTGCGCCCCACGCGCAACGGCCGCGGCTGGGTGATGACCTCCACCGACACCCGCCCGGCGGAGCGCCCGCCGATGCGCGAGGTGCTCGAGGCGTGACGTGACCGGGGGCCCCGGGGCGAGGGCCGTCTACCTGGACCTCGACGGCACCCTGCTGGGCCCGGGGGGCTGCCTGCTGCGCGCGGGCGACGGCGCCTTCACCCACGACGGGGTCCGCGCCCTCGAGCTGCTGCACGCGGCCGGGGTGCCCGTCATCCTCACCAGCGGGCGCAGCGCCCTGCGCCTCGAGGCCGTGCGCGCGGCGGTGGGCGCCGACGCGGTGCTGCCCGAGATGGGTGCGCTGGACGCGGGCTACCCCACCGCACCCGGCCAGTCCGTGTTCGAGGCGATCGCCGCCACCGGTGTGCCCGGCGCGCTGCTGGAGGCCGAGCCGGGGCTGTGGGAGCACCTGCCCGCGCGCCCGGGGCGCCAGGGCGGGCACGTGTTCGCGGGCGCGGTCGGCCCGCACGCGTACGCGCTGGTGGAGCGCCTGTCGGGCGGCGCGCTGCGGCTGGCCGACAACGGGCGCATCGGCGAGGGCGTCCACGTGTTCCACCTGATCCCCGCGAATGCGAGCAAGGCGAACGCCGTCGCCCGCGACGTGGCCGCGCGCGGGTGCGATGCGGCGCGGTGCCTGGCGGTTGGCGACAGCCTGCAGGACCTGGACATGGGCATGGCCGTCGGCGCCGTCGCGATCGTCGCCAACGGAGCGGACGCCGACCCGGCCCTCGCGGACGCCGCGCCGTGGATCACGCGCGGATCGCACGGCGCGGGAGTGCTCGAGGCGGTCGGCGCGTGGATCGAGGGGAGGGTCCCCCCGCCACGCGCGGGCCGTTCTCAGGCCGGTGGAGGCAGGTAGCCGACGGCGCCGATGATCACCTGTGGCTGCTCCACGGGCTTGCTGCAGTCCGCGACGACCCGCCGCCAGGCACGCAGAGCGGCGCGGGCCCGCTGGACGCGCGGCCTGGTGGCGCGGGTGCGGCTCGCGATCGAGAGCAGGCGGTGGGCGGGGCGCGAGGTCGGGCAGCGCCCCCAGTCGGTGGCGAGCACCGACGCCTTCGCCAGGACGGCGGCGGCGGGGTCCTTGGCGGGCTTGCCCTTGGTGAGGGGCGTGGCCGACGGGCCATGGGCTGCCGATGCGGCCACCGGGGCGACGGCGATCAGCGCGATGGCGATGAGGAGTGAGAGGCGGGTGATGGTCACGCGGCAAGAATGTGGCATCGGACAGCGTCGGCCACCGCTCGGGGGTCCAGGACGGGCCCCCTCGTTCGTATAGGTCGACGCGGCCGCGCGCGGCGGTCAGGCCTGGTGGAGAGCGCCCCAGAGGCGACCGAGCGAGGCGGCCGCCCGGGCGAGATCGGCTTCGGTCTCGGCCAGCGCGTCGGGCAGGCGGCGCGGGCGCGTGCCGATGGCGAAGGCCGCGGTGAAGCCCGCCTCGGCAAGCGCGCGCGGGCCCAGGTCG
>JBKHVQ010000385.1:0-15540 GCA_046569985.1 Thermoleophilia bacterium
CAGCGACAAGCGCCTGCTGGCCGCGCCCGGCGCGCCGGGCGCGCGGCCCCGCTTCTGGATGGCCGAGGATCCGGAGGGGCAGGCGCGGGCGATCGTCGACGAGGTCCGCCGCCACGCCGAGGCGGGCGTGCCCCTGGAGGAGCAGGCCGTCCTGATGCGCTCGGTGCGCACCGAGGTGCGCCCGATCGCCGACGCGCTCGAGCGCGCGGGCATCCCGCATCAGGTGCGCGGCGGCGTGCGGCTGCTGGAGCGCCGCGAGGTGCGCACGGCGATCGCGTGGCTGCGGGCGGCGACCGACCCGGCCGACGCCCGCGCCCATCTGCGCATCGCCGCCGACCCGCGCCACGGGCTTCCCTGGGACGCCGTCGCCGACGCGGTCGCCGGGGCACCGGGGCGCGCGGTGTCGGGGGCGGTGGCGCGGGTCGCCCGCGATGCCGGCGCCACGGCCTTCCTGACCGCGCTCGACGCCGTCGGGCGCGCGGCCGCCGAGCGGCCCGCCGCCGAGGCCCTGCGCTCGGCGATCGACGACTCGGGGCTCCGCGCCGCGGCCATCGCCCTGGGAGGGGCCGAGGGGGCATCACGCCTCGCCGGCCTGGCGGGGCTCGAGCGACTGGGTCGCGCCGCGGTCGCGCGTGACCCGTCGATGGACGCGCGCACCCTCGCGACGATGCTCACCGGCCTCGCCGAGCTCGGCTTCCGCGGCGAGCAGGGGGGCCCCAGCGAACGCATCGGCGTGCAGGTGATGACCATCCACCAGGCCAAGGGCCTCGAATTCGACGTGGTGTTCGTGGCCGGCATGACCCGCATGGGCTTCCCCGGGAAGGACCGCCGCGGCGTCGAGATCCCCGACGCGCTTATCGCCGAGGCGATCCCCCGTGGGCGCGACGCGCACGTGGCCGAGGCGCGGCGACTCGCCTATGTGGCCATGACCCGCGCGCGCACACACCTGGTGCTGAGCACCTATGAGCGCTCCGAGTCGGGCGCCCGGCAGGAACCGTCGCCCTTCCTCGAAGAGGCGCGGGCGGCGGTGTCCGGGACCCTGGAGGAGGTGGGCGACGCCCCCGAGCGCGCGAGCCTCGCGGCGGTATCGCGCTGCCAGTCCACCTTCACGGACGCGACGATGAGGGCCGCCGAGGCCGTCGCGGCCGGCGGGTCCGGCGCGGACGCCCTGATCGCGGACGTGGAGCGCGCCGCTCGCGATCTGGTCGCTGCGCGGGCGGCGGCGATGTCGCCCGGGGCCCCGCCGCCGGTCCCGGCTCCTCCGCGGCCCGCCCGGCCGGGCCTCGACCTCACCCCGAGCGGCATCGGCACGTACCACTCCTGCCCGCTGCGCTACCGGTACGCGCACATCGATCGGATCCCGGTGCCCGCGAGCACCCACCAGCTCGTCGGTATCGCCGCGCACGCCGCGCTCGAGGCCCACTACCGCCCGGGCGGCACCGGGGGCGACGGCGAGGAACTGGTGCGCCGTTTCGCCGTCGAACTGAAACGCAAGGGCGTCGGCGACAGCGCGGAGGCACGCCAGGCGCTCGCGCGGGCCCGTGAGCACTTCCCCGCCCACCACGACCGCCTGACACGCAGCGGCAGCACCCCGGTCGCCGTGGAGCGCGCGTTCACGCTCACCGTCGGGCCGCACCGCGTGCACGGACGCATCGACCGGATCGACCGCCACCGCGACGGCGGTTACCAGCTGATCGACTACAAGACCGGGCCGCCTCCGCGTCCGGGCGTGCCGCGCGACGACACGACCATGAACCTGTACATGCTGGGCGCGCGCGAGGCGTGGGACATCGAGGCGCGCGGCGCCAGCGTCATCCACATCCTCGACGGCGGGAACCACAAGATCGACCCGGAGGGCGCGGCGATGGGCGAGGCGCTGGAGATGGCGAAGGATGCGGCCGAGGGCATCAGCGGCGGGCAGTTCACGCCGCGCCCGTCGTGGGCGTGCCGCTCGTGCGCGTTCGTCGCCCTCTGCCCCGCGATCGACCGATGAGCACCATCGCCTCTCTGCAGGCCGGACAGCCGGTGGAGGGCGTGTACGCGGTGCGCCGCAAGGAGCGTCGGCTGAGCCGGCAGGGCACCCCGTTCCTCGCCCTGACGCTCGCCGACGCCACCGGTGCCCTCCCGGCGATGATCTTCGATCAGCCCGACTACTTCGGCGAGCAGTTCGAGGAGGGCGACCGGGTGCGCGTCGCGGGCCGCGTCGGCGGGCGCGAGGGCCGGCTGCAGATCACCGTGAGCCACCTGCGGCCCGCGGGCGCGGAGGTCGAGGCGCAGGAGCTGCTACCGCGCAGCCACCGCGACCCGGACGAGCTGTTCGGCTTCGTGCTGCACCTGGCCGACGAGGTGGGCGACCGCGGGTTGCGCGGCGTGCTGGAGTCCCTCACCGGCGACGCGGACCTGGCCCGCGCCTGGCAGACGATGCCCTGCACCCGCTCGGGGCATCACGCCTACATGGGCGGGCTGGTGGAGCACACGGTCGGCGTGGCATCGCTGGCCCAGGCGCTCTGCACCTGGCATCCGCGGCTCGACTCCGACCTGCTGCTGGCGGCCGCCCTGGTGCATGACATCGGCCACGCGCGCGCGTTCCGCCTGGGCGCCACCTTCGAGCTGACCGAGGAGGGGCGCCTGCTGGGCCACCTCGCGATCGGCCACCGGATCATCGACCGCGCCGCGCGGCGCGCGAAGCTGCCCGAGGCGCGGCGCATCGCCCTGCTGCACGCCGTCGACTGGCACCACGGCCCGCCGCCGGGTCAGCCCCCGGGCGCCGCGGAGCCCGAGGCGCTCGCGCTGTGGCGGGCGAACCAGCTCGAGACCGCGGTCAAGGCGCGCCTGGAGGGCGGCACCCCCGACTGATGGGTGCCGCCCCGTCGTCGTGAGGCCGTGTCAGCCGGCCGCCGCGGCGTAGCGGGCGGCGACGACATCCCAGTTGATCACGTTCCAGATCGCGTCGAGGTAGTCCGGGCGGCGGTTCTGGTACTTGAGGTAGTAGGCGTGCTCCCACACGTCGACGCCCAGGAGGGGGGTCTGACCGGCCGACAGCGGGCTGTCCTGGTTCGGGGTGCCGACCACCGCCAGGCCCGAGCCGTCATGCACGAGCCAGGCCCAGCCGGAGCCGAACTGGTTGACGCCGGCGTCCTTGAGCTTGCCCTGGAAATCGGCGAACGAGCCGAAGGCCGCGTTGATGGCGTCGGCGAGGGCGCCGGTGGGCTCGCCGCCGCCGTTCGGCGAGAGGCTCTCCCAGAAGAGGGTGTGGTTGTGGTGGCCGCCGCCGTTGTTGCGCACCGGGCCGCGCTTGTCGGCGGGGACCTGATCGAGGTCCTTGAGGATGTCCTCGATGGCCGCGTTCTCGAGCGCGGTGCCGGCGAGGGCCGCGTTGGCCTTGTCCACGTAGGCCTGATGGTGCTTGTCGTGGTGCACGCGCATCGTCGCCTCGTCGATGTGCGGTTCGAGGGCGTCGTAGGCGTAGGGAAGATCCGGGACGGAGTAGGCCATGGTGTCTCCTGGCATCGCGGTTCGGCAGTGCGCGACAGCATAAAGCATGGAACTGCTGTCTATATTCTGCCAATGTAACGCGATGCCACCTGCCGAGTCATCGCCCGCCCCCACCGTGGCCGCTCTCGACGGGCTGCCCGCGACGCCGCGGGCGATCCTGGTGCACCTCCGGACGGGTGAGGCGGGTGCGGCCGATCTGGCGGGCAAGCTCGGCATCACCCCGGGCGCCGTGCGCCAGCAGTTGCGCCCGCTGGCCGAGCGGGGCTGGATCGAGCACCGCGACCTGCGACCGGGGCCGGGCCGGCCGCGGCGGCGCTACCGTCTCAGCGCCCGCGCCGCGGCCCTGTTCCCCCAGTCGTACGGCGACCTCGCGGTCGAGTTGCTGGGGCATGTCGCCGATGAGGACGCCGCCCTGGTGGAGCGGGCCTTCGAGCGGCGGCGGCGGGCGCGTGTCGCCGCGGCGCGGGAGCGGCTCGCCGGATGCGGCGGCTCCCTGAGGGAGCGCGTCGACGAGGTCGCCCGCATCCTGGATGAGCAGGGGTACATGGCGGCCGCGGAGGAGCGGCCCGACGGCACGCTGCTGCTGGCCGAGCGCAACTGCGCGATCCTGGCCGTCGCGCGCGAGCACGGCTGCGCCTGCACGAGCGAGCTGGGCTTCCTGCGCGAGGTGCTGCCCGACGCCGGGATCGAGCGCGTACAGCACATCGCAGGTGGCGAGGCCGCCTGCGTGTACCGGGTGAGCCCCAGGATCTGAGCGGGGCCCAGACCGCCCGCACGGGCGGCTTCTTCACGACGGTGACGGTGATCGGCCGCGATCGCCGGGGCGACGCACCACCGCCCTTCAGACGGGCGCGGCCACCTGCACTCCGTTCGCGCGGGCGGCATCCGCGAGTCGCCGATCGTAGGTCACCACGCCGTGGAGATCCTCTTCGAGACTCAGCGCGCTGGCGAGGTGGATGGCATCGAGAGAGCGCAGCTCGGGCGGCGACACGCGCGACGCACGCTGGAGGATCGACGGCAGCACGTCGATCAGGTCGATCGAATCGAGCAGTTCGCGCGCGGCGACCTCCAAGCCCGCGTTCCGGAGCGCCGGCACTCGTGTCAACTCGACCCGAACGATGGCGGAGGTCGCGAGCCCTCCGCTGCGATCGAGCGCCCACAGCCCGAACGCCGACGAGTGCGCCTCGTCGAGCAGGAGCTTGACGAGCGCCGAGGTGTCGACGTACCAGACGGCCACCGCCCGTCGCCTAGTACCTCTCGTCCTCGCGCCGGCGGATGATCTCGTCCGACAACGAGAAGCCGAGGTCGCGGGGCGGCGGGAGATCGGCGAGCGAGCGCGTGGCCTTGCGGATCGCCCCGGTGCGCACCATGGCCTCGAAGGTGCTCTCGGCCAGCGGGACCAACTGCGCGACGGGCCGGCCGCGATCGGTGATGATCAGCGACTCACCGGCGGCGGCCCGCGCGACCACCGCGGAGGCGTTCTGCTTCAGTTCCCTGATCCCAACGCGTTTCATGTTCTACAAAGTAGCACCTCTGCCGCCGGCCGGCGCGGGCGGCTACACGTTGAAGCGGATCTGGAGCACGTCGCCCTCCTGGACGATGTAGTCCTTTCCTTCCATGCGCACCAGCGCGGTCTCCTTGGCCTTCGAGTAGGAGCCGGCCTTCACCAGGTCCTCCCAGTTGATGACCTCGGCGCGGATGAAGCCGCGCTCCAGGTCGGAGTGGATCTTCCCCGCGGCGCGCTGCGCGTTGGTGCCGCGCGTGATCGGCCAGGCGCGCGCCTCGGGCGGGCCCGAGCCGGTGAAGAAGGTGACCAGGTCGAGCAGCTCGTAGGCGGCGGCCACGACGGCGTCGGCGCCGCGCACCGACCCGAGGCCCATCTCCTCGGCCAGCTCGGCCGCCTCGCCGGGGTCCATCTGCGCGAGCTCCAGCTCGAGGCCGACCGGAAGGGCCAGGCACTTCGCGCCGCGGGCGGCGGCGTACCCGGCGAGGTCGGCGGGCGGCTCCAGTTCCTCGTCGGTGTTGGCGACATAGAGCACCGGCTTCGCGGACAGCAGGCCCATCTCGACCGCCAGGGCCCGCGCCTTTTCGTCGGCCACCGCGCGGGCGGGGTCACCGGCGTCCAGCACCGCGGCGACCGCATCGAGGTGGGCCAGCTCCTCCTTGGCACCGGCCTCGCCGGCGCGGGCGCCCTTGCGCACCCGCTCCAGGCGGCGCTCCACCTGCTCGCGGTCGGCGAGGATCAGCTCGATGTCGATCGCCTCGGCGTCGGCCACCGGGTCGACGGCGTCCTCGGGGTGCGGCACCTCGGCGTTCGCGAACGCCCGCACCACGTGCACCAGGGCGTCGGCCTGGCGCAGCTGCCCGAGCGCCGCGCCGCCGACCCCCTCGCCCCCGCCGGCCCCCGCGGCCAGGCCGGCGATGTCGACCAGCTGCACCTGGGCCATCACGCGACGCGGGATGTCCTGCGCGTCGGCGATCGCGGTGACACGCGGGTCGGGGACATCGGCCATGCCGCGAACCGGTTCACGCGTGGTGAACGGGTAGGGGGCCACCTCGCCCTCGCCCCCGGTCACCAGGTTGAACAGGGCCGTCTTGCCCGCGTTGGCGCGGCCCACGAGTCCGAGTTCCATCCGTCCGCTTCCGTTAGGTGGTCGTGCGTCGGCGAGGGGTCAGGTGTTGCCGAAACCCACTCGGCCGGACACCTCGCCCGGGGGCACGCGCACGTAGACGATCCGGTCGCGGTCGACCCAGAGGGTGCCCTCGTCGGCCGAGACGCTCGCCCAGCGGCCGCTGCCCGAGAGGATGCTGCCGGGCACATCGCCCACCAGCGCCTCGTCGACGGTGAGACGCAGCACCGTCCCGCCCTCGAAACCCAGCTCAAGTCGCCGCGTCGCCATCGGCGGGATCCTAGCGCCCGTCGTGGTGGTCGTCCTGCACCACCTCGGTGAGCACGCCGAGCGCCGAACGGGGGTGGATGAAGGCCACCATGTGGCCGCCCAGGCCGCGGCGCGGGGCCGAGTCGATCAGTTCAGCGCCCGTCGCCGCCAGCGCATCGAGGGCCGCGGCGGCGTCGGGCACCGCGAAGGCCACGTGGTGGAAGCCCTCGCCGCGTTTCTCCATGAAGCGCGCGATCGCGCCCTCGGGGTCGAGCGGGGTGATCAGCTCGATCAGGCCGCCGTCGGTGGCGCACATGGCCGCCTCGACCCCCTGCTCGTCCATCACCTCGCGCACCGTCACCGTCGCCGACGCCAGCTGCGCGAGCCGGGCGATGGCCGCGTCGAGGTCGGCCACCACGTAGCCCACGTGGTGGATCGGTCCGAGCGGCGAGGGGGACGGGGACCGGTGGGTCATGTGACGAGCTCCAGTCGGGGATTGGGCCGCTCCTCGCGGCCGACCTTGGCGCAGGGCTGGCCGTTGACCCGCACGACATCGGCGGTGAAGTCGTTCGAGCCGCGCAGCAGCGACGTGCCCACGCCGTATGCGTCGACGGGCACCGCCGCGCGCTCGAACTCGCGGATGCCGTCTGCGTCGAAGCCGCCCGAGGCGACGATGCGCACGTCGTGGTGGCCGGCGTTGTCGAGGGCGCGCCGCACCTTCCACACCAGCTCGGGCACCACGCCGGTGGGGCGGAAGCGGCCCATCTCCTGCCACAGGGAGCGGTCGACCATCGTGCGGGACGTGTCGAGGCGCACCGCCCACAGGCGCGGCCCGAGGGCGTCGGCGACCTCCAGCGCGGTGCGCACGCAGTCGTTCTCGAAGTCGACCAGCACGGTCACCTGCAGTTCATCGGCGAAGCGGTCGGCGAACCGCTGGGCGGCCCGCACCGTGTCGCCGCCGTACGCCGCGATCAGTCCGTGCGGCACGGTTCCCATGCCCTTGCCACCCCACCAGGACGCCTGCGCGTCGGTGGACACGCCGATGGCGCCCGCGATGTGCGCCGCCCAGCCATCCCCGGTCTGGACCTGCCAGTGGTCGAACCGGGCCGGGAAGTACAGGATCGGCTTGCCGCCGGCGGCGGCGACCACTTCGCGCAGGTTGCGGCTGATCAGCGTGCGGCGGGCGAGCGCGCCGAGGTACAGCGTCTCCAGGTGGGCGAACTGGCTGTAGTCGCCGCGGATGGTGAGCACCGGCTCCCACGGCTCGATCTCGTCGCCGTCATAGAGGGCGTGCACCTCGAGGTCCTGCCACCCGGGCCGCCAGGTGCGGACGCCCCGCTCGTCGACATAGCGCCCCGAGCAGAGCCGCAGGATCGCGAGCGACTCGTCCATGCCGCCGAGCACCGAGTGCTCGCGCTGGAAGACCTGCACCAGGCAGTCGGGGTGGTGGTCGTCGAACTCGAGCACCTCGCGGGTGAAGGTGAAGTACGCGTCGCTGTAGTAGCCCGCGCGCATCTTCTCGACCGGCAGCTGGAACGTGCCGGGGTCGAGACGCGTGCGGCTCATCGTCGTCAGGACCGCTCGTCGTCGGCGGGCAGGCGGGCGGGGCGGGTGGACCACAGCAGGCCCACGCCCAGCATCGCGAGGGCGCTGATGCCGATGGCGATCACCCCGAGCCAGATCGCCGCCCCGGAACCGCCATCGTCCTCGGCGGCCGACTCGGAGGCGACCGGGGTGTCGCCGCCGGTGCCGCCCGCGGCGGGGACGGTGCCCGAGCCGGTGGACGGCTCGGTGACCGAGCCCTCGGCGACGACCTCGACAGCGGGGGCGGGA
Source organism: Thermoleophilia bacterium (assembly GCA_046569985.1). Classification (GTDB taxonomy): domain Bacteria; phylum Actinomycetota; class Thermoleophilia; order Miltoncostaeales; family Miltoncostaeaceae; genus JAVJSF01. Next base: position 8,208 of record JBKHVQ010000385.1, read on the forward strand.
CCCGGATCGGTGGGTCCGGTCTCGGGCGCGGCGGGGGCGCCCGGCTCCTCGGGCGGCCCCGTCCACGGCTTCACGCGGCCGGCGCCGTAGGTCTGGCGGGCCGGGAAGATCGCGGTGCCGACCTCGAACGGGGTGCCGAGCACCGTGAAGTCGGCGTAGCCGGTCGCGGGGATCTCGCCGCCGGTGTACTCGACCCCGCTGAAGCGGCCGTCGGGGGCGCGGAGCGGGCGGACCGTCCAGCCGCCGGGCGGATCGGCGAAGGCGTAGATCGTGATCTGCGGCGGGAACTCGACGGCGATCGCCGTGGTCGGCAGGTCGCCCTCGGTCGGCACGCGGATGGTGAACTCCTGCGCGGCGCCCTGCTCGACCCGCTCGGGGAGGATGCTCACGTGCGCGCTCGCGGTGGCGGTGGCGAACCCGAGGCCGAGGGCGGCCGCCACGCAGGTCACCAGGCGGACGAAGGGGGTCACGGGCGCAGGTCCTCCACGAGAGCGTCGAGCATGCGGGTGTAGAGCAGGGCGATCGTCCTGTCGGTCATGGTCATGCGGTAGGTGAAGGCCATCGGCCCGGTGGTCTCGGCGACCAGGTCGATGCGGGTGCCGTCGGGCTCGGGCGAGAAGCGCGCATGGGTGCCGGCGCGCAGCCCGAGGCCGCGGGCCTCCCAGGCGAACACGCGCCCCGGCACGGTCTCGGTCACGCGCGGCCGGGTGAGGAACTCGCGACCGCTGCGTGGGTGGCGCAAGGTCAGGTCGAGGACGGTCCCGACCCCCGCGGGGCCGTCGACGTCGGCCGCGACGCACTCGGGGTTCCAGTCGGGCCACCCCCCGACATCCGACCACCGGCTCCACGCCTCCCCCGGGCCGGCCGGGACGACCACGACCACCGCCACGCTCACGCGGGCACCGACGGCCGCCTCATGCGCGCAGCCCGGTCTCCGCGTCGATCAGCGCGTCCATCGCCGCCCGCCCGACCAGCAGCTCGTCGGCGGTGGGCTCGCGGGTGACGAAACCGGCCTGCATGGCGTGGCCGGTGCCGTGGACGACGCGGGAGACGATGTGCTTCGGCCGGCGCGACGCGAAGGCGAACACCTCGACGGCCGCGCCGATCGACAGGGCCGAGATCAGGGCGCGCACGCCCGGGATGCCGCGGACCGGCAGGCGACGCGCCAGCGTGTTCCCGACGATCGTGGAGATCATCAGGGGAAGGATGAGGTTGCTGCCGCAGCGCCGGTGCTCCTTGGCCTGACCGGCGGCGTACTCCACCCCCGCCGGGCCGCCGGCCTCGTAGGCGGCGATGCTCTTGTGCTCCACCGCATGCCACACCGCCGCGCGCGACCCGCGCAGCGTGACGAGGGCGGGAACCAGGCCGAGGACCGCCCCGATGGTCTCCTGGGCCAGCACGGACCGCGTGCGGCGACGCAGGACGATCGCGGCGATGGTCGCGCCGCCGGCCACCGCTGCCGCGCCGCGGTCCTCCATGGCGAACCGCGCCTGCGGCAGACCGCGGCGCACGGCGGGCAGCACCGCGAAGGCCTCCCCCAGGCGCGCGAGGCCCCGAACCAGTGGCACGTTCTCGAGTGGCCCCACGCGCATCGTCCACTTGCGCCCCGACGCGACCACCACGCGCCCGTCGTCCTCGCGCACCGCCGCCGCCCAGTGGCGGGGGCCGTGCACCAGCAGGCCGTTGGAGAGGGCCATGCCGCCGATGCGATCGCTGGGGGGTGGCGTGGGCACCGCCTCAGGTTAGCGGAGGCGGTTCGTCACGCCCCGCCGGCGCGCCGCTCCTCGATCCGGCGCTCGGCGGCCAGGCGTCCGGTCGAGCCCTCCTCATGGTCGACGAAGTCCATCATCCCCGCGATCGCCCGGTGCCCGGCGACCACGTCGATGAGCCGGTGCATCTCGCGGGCGACCCACCGGTACGAGTCATGCCCCTGCGGCTGGCTGCGCAACTCGATCAGGTGCATCGCCTCGCGGGCGTTCATGGTCATCACGAAACGGATGCGGTGCGCCAGCGTCACGGCGTACGGGACGAGATGCGGCGAGTCGCGGCCGATCGCCCGCGCCAGGTCGGCGCAGGCGTCCTGCACCTGCGCGTAGCGGTCGCCCGCGCCCGCGCGCGCCACCTCGGACGGCACCTCGTAGCCGAGGTCCGGGCCGAGGGGCTGCGCCAGGAGGGTCAGCAGGCGGTGGCGCTGCAGGTCACGGTAGGCGCCGTAGTCGCAGACGATCTCGAAGGTGTAGCTGGTGCTCTCCAGCGCACGGCCCGGCCGCCAGCGCCGGTCCCGGCGCTCTCCGGCCCACTCGCGCAGGTGCCGGGCGCGCTCCTCGTGTGAGAGGCCGCCGGCCCAGGCCCGCACCTCGGCGAGGCGCCCGCCGGTGAACGGCCACACCGCCTGGGCCATCACGCGCAGCTCGCCGTCGGGGTCGAACTCGATGAGCCGTACCGACGCGCCCGGCGGGTCGCGCCGGTACGGCGGGGAGACGTTGCGGGCGATCGACGCGGCCGTCTCGTCGAGCCGCGCCAGGTACGCGCCCTGGGCGACGCCCCTGTCGGCGCGATCGACGCGCGTCAGGAATGACGGGATCACCTTGCGCAGCTCCACCAGCATGCGCTCGGCGCAGTCACGGGCCTCGCGCAGCGGGTGGGCGGCCATGCGCACCAGCATCGCCTCGTAGGCCTGACCGGACGCGAAGATGCCGACGTTGGCGGTGGTGGCAGCGGGCAGCAGTCCGCGCAGCAGGTCGAGGGCGCGGGCGCGCACCGCGCGCTCGCGGGCCGCCTGCGGGGCGCCCTCATCGTGGGGCGTGTGGGCCTCGACGTGGTCGATCATCGGCGGGATGAGCTCGCCGTAGGCGCGGAAGGCCTCATCGAGCACGGCGGTGTAGCGCGGGCCGAGATCGGGGTCGCCGGCGATCTGGTCGGGCCGGTGGTAGCGGAACTCGCCGTTCACGCGCTCGGCGAACGAGATGTAGCGCGTACTCTGCTCGAGATAGCTCGCCATGCGGCCCCACTCGATCACCTTCGTCAGCACGTTCGAGGCACCCTCGACGGCGAGGTGGGCCGCGCCGAGCTGGGCCACCGAGTCGTCGCCGTAGTCGGCGAGCACCCGTCCGTACAGCGCGTCGGCCCGTTCCTCGCCGACGCGTGACTCGGCGATCGGAGTATCGGGATCGCCGGGGAGGAACTCGTCCAGCAGCAGCCGGCGCAGCGACTTCGGGCTGCGCGAGTAGCGCGCGAAAAGGGCGCCCTTGACCACCTCGGGGAGGTTGGTGAGCGCGAACACCGGCCCGTCGAGGTCCGTTACATAAGGGCGCAGCCGCTCGCGTTCGTCGGGTGTCAGGTCGTCGGCGAGCGGGGTCACGATCGGCAACTCTACGCGGCCTCGCCCGCCGCGAGGCGGCGCGGCCGGGACGGGCTCCTTACCTGATGACCACCTCGCCGCGCTCGGTCTCGATGCCGACGGCCCGGATGCCCGTGGGGCCACTGGCGTGACGGACGGGGAGGCCGTGATCGCCGAGCCATGCGTCGAGCAGCTCCGGCGGCTCCCCGACCTCGACGAAGGTGAACCCGCCGGGGGTGTTCGCGTGGTCGGCGCGCCGCAGCCGCTCCTCCCAGTTCGCCCGGCGTTTCGCGGGGTCGACCGGGTAGTCGATGAAGAACGGGAGCGGGAACCGCGCCATTCCCGCCGAGCGGAAGGAGACGGGGATGCCGTCCGCGGTCTCGCCCTGCCCCTGCTGGATCGTCAGGCCACGCCGCGCGGCGCTCTCCTCAAGGCTGTCGACGCCGAGGACCCACCACAGCGGGCGGTCCTGGCCGTTCAGGACCTGCGAGAGCCACGCTCCGTCGGCCTTGCCGGGGTCGCCGACGCCGAGCAGCTCCAGGAACAGCGGCGGTTTCAGCGGGACGAACATGTTCGTCGTGCCCCCCAGGTGCAGCCCGCCGGGGATGGCGTGGAGCCCGTGCTCCTCCTTCAGGCGCGCAGCGGCCGCCTCGATGTCCATCACGCCGTAGATCACATGGTCGATGTAGAGACCCTCACTGGACACGCTGACACTCCTCATCCGCCGACGGTCATCACACCATCGTCGATCCCCGCCGAGAGAAAAAGGCCCAACCGGCCGTCCGTCCGACCCCGGATGTCTCTGAGGGGCTCTCCCCACCGGTCTGTCCTGACCATCGTCACTCCTGTCCCCGGCTCGCCCGTCCTATGCTGCCCGTCTGGCGACGCCGCGAAGGGGTGAGACGAAGATGGATCGTGCCGGATGCGTGTGGGATCCGCGGTCTCCCGATGTCCTCGATGACCAGATCGCCGCGTTCGACGCGATGCGGGCGCGCTGCCCGGTGGCCCACGGTGCCGACGGCTCGTGGACCGTTTTCACGCATGGCGACGTGGTCGCGGTTCTCGACGATCCGGCGACCTTCTCGAACGCCGTTTCGACGCACCTCTCGGTGCCCAACGGCATGGACGGCTCCGAGCACCGCGCCCATCGCGCGATGATCGACCGGTACTTCCTGCCCGAGCGCGTCGAGGAGTTCGCGCCGGCGTGCCGGGCCATCGCGCGTGATCTGGTCCTCGGGCTCGACCGCTCTCAGGTGGTGGAGGTGATGGGCGCGCTGGCCGAGCCGTTCGCAACGCGCGTGACCTGCGCGTTCATGGGGTGGCCGGCGTCGCTGCAGGAGCCGCTCGGCGAGTGGATCCGGGCGAATCACCGGGCCACGCTGGCGCAGGACTGGGACGCGATGGCGGAGGTGGCGCGGGCATTCGACGGCTACATCCGCGAGCAGATCGACGCGCGGCGCGCGCGGGGTGACGACGCGGGCGGGGACGTCACGACCCGGCTGCTGCGCGAGCGGATCGACGGGTGCCCTCTCACGGACGAGCAGATCGTCTCGATCGTCCGCAACTGGTCCGTCGGGGAGCTGGGGACGATGGCGGCCAGCGTCGGGATCGTCATCGACCTCCTGGCGCGGAACCCGGACATCCAGGCGCGGCTGCGCGCCACCGACGACCCGAGCCTCTTCGACGCGGTCACCGACGAGGCCCTGCGCATCCATCCGCCCCTGATCTCGAACAGGCGGCGCACGACACGCCCGGTCACGTTGTCGGGGACGCCGATTCCCGGGGACGCGCGGGTCGTCGTCCTGTGGGCATCGGCGAACCGCGACGAGGGCGTGTTCGGCGACCCGGACCGTTTGCGTCTCGACCGCGACCCCGACGCGAACCTGCTCTACGGGCGCGGTGTCCACGCCTGCCCCGGGGCCGGGCTCGCCCGCCTGGAGCTGCGCGCGATCCTGGCCGAGCTGCTGCGGGCGACGGACGGCATCGAACCCGCGCCTGAGGCCGAGCGCTCACTCGCCCGCTACCCCGCGAGCGGATTCGCGCGCCTGCCGGTCCGCCTCACCTGAACCGGGCGGCGGGCGCCGGCGTTCCGCCCTGACCTCGCGGCCCTTGGCGGCCGCGGGCCCGCGCGGTAGAGCGATCTCGCCCGGGTGAGGGTTGTGCCCTCCCCGGGGCCGACCGATCCACGGGTCACCGGCGCACGGATGGGCCGGCCGACAACCCATGGAAGGTCACGATGATGAGGCGAATCGCATTGCCGCTCGCGGCGGCCGCGCTGGCCGCCGCGGTTCCGCCGGCGCTCTCGGCTCCGGACGCGGCGATCACGAAGGCTCCCGCCGTCGCGGGCGACACATCCACCGGCTACGAGTCCCACGCGAAGGCGACCCGGAAGAAGGCCGGGACGGCCGCGGCGCTGCGCAAGGCCAGGGCCGAGCGCAGGAAGCGGGCGCGCCGCGCGAGGCCGGTCAACCTGGTGCTCAAGGGCTGCGTGGTCGAGGACGCCGGCGCCACGGCGGTCGACCTCGAGCAGCTCGACGGCAACAGGCCCATGCGGCGGCTCCTCGGCGACGCGGCCACGTTCACGGCGCTGCTCGGACCGGACACGCGCGTGGTGCTGAGCGAGGCGGCGCAGGCCGACCACGGCGCCGGCACGACCCTCGGCTCGACGGCCGACATCTGGGCCGGCGACCGCGTCGTCGTGCGCTGGCGACTCGCGCGGGGCGCCAGGGTCGACGCGGTCCCGGCGCTGCGGGTGGTCAACAAGGGCCCGCATGAGGACTGCCTGCCGGAGGACTGGGAGGACGAGCACCCCGAGTACGGGGACGACGTCCCCGAGGAGGACCTGATCGAGGAGCCGCCCGCGGATGCCCCGTCCGCCGGACCCTCCGAGGAGGTCGAGGACGATGACGAGCGCGACGACGAGGACCGTCCCCGGCGCGGCCGGCGCTGACCCCAACCCGCGAGCGAAGGGAGAGTTGAATGCGTGCACCCAGTCCCGCCGCCGTCCTGGCGGTGATCGCACTCGGGGTCGCCCTGGCCGGGCCGGCCAGTTCCTCGGTCGACCGCCTCATCACCGGGGCCGACGTGAAGAACCGCTCGTTGAGCGGCGTGGACGTGAGGAGGAACTCGCTCACCGGTGCCGAGGTGAGGAACGGCTCTCTGCAGGCGGCGGACCTGTCGAAGGCCGCCCGCAGGGCGCTCTCGAAGCCCGGACCGGCGGGACCGCAGGGTCCGGGCGGTGCGCTGGGGCCCGCCGGACCGCAGGGGCCGAGCGGTCCGCGGGGGCCGGCGGGCAGCGACGCGTCGATCACCGGTGTCGCCGCGGGCGGTGACCTCACCGGCGCCTACCCGGACCCGCTGATCGGCGCGAACGCCGTCGGCGCCGGCGAGATCGCCCCGTCGGCCGTGGCGTCCGGCCACATCTCCGACGGCGGGATCCAGACCGGCGACCTGGCCGATGGTGCCGTGACGACCGCGAAGCTCGACCTGGGCGCGATCACCGGCGAGAAGCTCGCCGCCGGGGCGGTGGGGCTCTCAAAGCTCGGCCTGACCGATGTCCAAGGTCTCACCCTCTCGAACACGACCATTCCCGCTGACGACTGTGCCCGCACCAGCTTCGGGGCTGCGTTTCCCGTGGGCTCACTCGCACTGCAGCGTGTGGTTTCGGGTTCGCTGCCGGCCAGCGTCTATCTCCCTGCCTACACCGTGCACAACGGCGGCGTGCTCGAGATCATCCTGTGCAACACGGCGTCGACTGAAACTCCGCAGTTCACCGCCGAGATCGCCCTGCGGGTCCTCCAGTAGGACACGGCGCGCCGGGGTGCGTGACGGGGCGGGCATCGCGCGAGGAGGATCGCGCGGCCCGCCCCGGGGTCAGCCGACCGGGGCGCCCACCCGCGCCCACGTCCGCGCCAGGAGCTCGTACGAGCGCAGGCGCTCACCGTGGTCATGGATGGTCGTCATCACCATCAGCTCGTCGGCGGCGCACTCGCC
>JBKHVQ010000386.1:0-2002 GCA_046569985.1 Thermoleophilia bacterium
ACCACCTGGGCGGCGGCGCCGACGGCGATCGCGAAGAAGAGCACGGCGAGGATCTCGTTGGTGAGGAACCCACCGATCCACGCGCCGAGGATCGCGGGTGCGCCGGCGATCAGCGTCAGCCCGGCGAGGTGGCGCACGCCGACGCGTCGGCCCTCGGCGATCGGCGCGGCGATGCCGAGGCCCTCGGTCACGTTGTGGACCATGAACCCCACGATCAGGAAGCTGCCGAGCGCGAGCTGGCCGACCGCGAACGACGAGCCGATGGCCAGCCCCTCGCCGAGGTTGTGCAGGCCGATGCCGATGGCGACCATCGTCGCGAGGGCCAGGCCCGCCAGGGGCGCGCCCCCTTCCGCGGCGCCCCCGCGCCGCGACAGGCGCTGGGCCACCCACGACAGGCCGAGGTAGCTCACCGCCGCCCCCAGGAGCACCAGGCCGGGGCCGCCGAGCGCGCCGGGCAGGGCGGCCTGCAGCTCCAGCGCCTCGAACAGGGCGTCGATCGCGAGGAACGTGAGCAGACCGCCGGTGAGCGCCATGAAGGCGGCGAGCCAGCGCGGGTCGGCGCGACGCAGCGACGGCAGCCAGAGCATGCCGAGCGCCACCGGCACGACCCCGACGAGGAACCCGATCAGGGCATAACCCCCGATGCTCCCGCCGTCGATGCCGGGCGTCTCGACCGCGGCGGGGATGGCGATGGTCGTCTGGATGCCGCTCGAGCTGGTGACGCCGACGGTGTACGGATCGTCCTCGACCCAGGTGTAGGGGATCTCGAGGGTCGTAGAGCGCAGGCGCTCGATCGTCTGGGGGCCGTCGGTCGTGAAGGGCACGATGGCGTCGTCCACCGTGACCACGGCGATGGTGATGTCCTCGGGCTGGGGGTTGCGGACGAGCACTCGGATCTCCCCGGGATGGAACTCGACCCGGCGGATCTCCACCTCGTCGGCCGGCGGCGGGTTGGCGCCGATCAGGTCGGTGATCGAGCTGCCCGAGGAGACGTAGCCCACCGCGACCCCGATCAGCAGGAGGATCGGCAGGAGGGCCAGCAGGCGGGCGCCCCAGCCCCCGCCGCGCGGCCGGGCGACCGAGTCGGTGCCCATCAGTCGTCGCTCACGTCGAAGAAGCCCATCCAGCCGAGGTCGGTGAACTCGGACTGGTGGGCGTGGAACATGAAGCGCCCGGCGTTGTGCCAGTCGATCTCGATGATCCCGCGCTCGCCCTGGCACTGCATGATCGTGTCGGTGTACTCGAAGTGGTCGGTGCTGCCGGTGGGGTAGTAGCGGAAGAACTCCCCGTGCAGGTGGAAGGAGTTGATGAGGTCGAACTCGGTGAGGTTGGCGAGGTAGATCCGCAGGGTCTCGGACCGCTTCACCGCGATCGGGTACTTCGCGTAGTAGAACGCCTTGCCGTTGACCGAGTAGAAGTTGTTCTCGCCGTCTCCGTCGGTGTCGAAGCCGTTCATCACCAGGACGATCTCGCGCGCGGGGCGCCTCGGCTCGGGCGGGTCGATGATGAAGGCCCCGTAGAGCCCCTTGTGGATGTGCTTCTTCAGCGGCGGCGCGTGGCAGTGGTAGAGCTGCATCCCGTAGGGACGGGCCGGGAAGCGGTACGTGAACGAGCCGCCCGGCTCGACGATCTCGAAGACGCCGTCCATGTTCGAGGGATGGATGCCGTGGAAGTGGATCGTGTGCGGGTGCGCGCCGGCGTTGCTGAACTCGACCTCCAGGATGTCGTCCTCGGTCGCGCGGATCACCGGGCCCGGGACCGTGCCGTTGTAGGTCCAGGCGGGGAAGGTGACGCCCTGGGCGATCTCGATCTCGCGGTCGAGGGCGACCAGCGAATAGCGGCGCACGCGCCCCGGCTGATGCGCCAGCGCCGGCGGCGGGGTGAGGAGGTCGTCGAGGTCGGTCGGTCCACCCGGGGCGGGGACCGCGTCCCCGACCATCGACGCGTGACCCATCGCGACGTGCGCGTCGCGACCGGTGCCGCCAGGCGACCCCGCCCCGCC
>JBKHVQ010000387.1:0-3715 GCA_046569985.1 Thermoleophilia bacterium
GGTCGCGTGCGCGGCGGGCGCGGCGGCCGGCGTCGCCCTCATCCGGCCGCCACGGCCGTGGACGGCCCTCGCGGGCCCGGTGCGGGTCCCGTCGGTGTCCCGCGAGCGCGGGCCGTTGCGCGACGGGGCGATCTGGCGGCTGTCGCTCGGCACGGGCGCCGTCGTACTCTGCCAGCTCGCGCTGCTCAGTTTCGTCGCCCTCTACCTGCATGATGAGCGCGGCTGGAGCGTCGGCGCCGCGGCCGCCGCGCTCGCGGTCATCCAGCTCACGGGTGCCGCGTCGCGGGTGGTCGCCGGGGCGTGGTCCGACCGCATCCGCAGCCGGCTGGTGCCGTTGCGCGCCCTGGCGCTCTCGGCCGCGGTCATCCTCGGTGCCGCGACCCTCCTGCTGCCCGTCCCGGGGCCCGCCGGCCCGATCCTCCTCATCCTCGCGGCCGTGGTGGCCATGGCGGGCAACGGCATCTCGTTCGCCGCCGCATCGGAGATGGTGGGGCCGCGGCGGGTCGGCACGGCCCTCGGCCTGCAGAACACGGTGCTGTTCTGCGCCGTCGTGGTCGCGCCTCCGTCGTTCGGCCTGCTGGTGGGGCCGCTGGGCTGGGAGGGCGCGTTCGGGGTGGCGGCGATCTGCCCGCTGGTGGGTTGGGCCACGCTCGCCCCGCTGCGCGGCCGGTTACGCTGAGGTTCCGGACGCCATCGACAACTCTAAAGTTGTATAGTTGTCACTCTGAGTGACCCGACGACGCAGGAGACCCGCGCATGCCCGCCGAGACGACCGGCTTCTCGCAGACCGTGACCACCGCCCTCGACCAGGAGACCGCCATCGCGCGCACCGAGGAGGCCCTCGCCGCGGAGGGCTTCGGCGTGCTGACACGCATCGACGTGCAGGCGACGCTCAAAGCGAAGCTCGGCGTCGAACGCGACCCGTACATGATCCTCGGGGCCTGCAACCCGCAGCTCGCCCACGGCGCGCTCGAGACCGAATCCCTCCTCGGGGTGCTCCTCCCCTGCAACGTCGTGGTGCACACCGAGGACGGCACCACGAAGGTCAGCGCCGTCTCCGCCGAGGCGATGCTGGGGATCGTCCAGAACGACGCGCTCCACGAGACCGCCGCCGACGTCGACGAGCGGCTTGGGCGTGTTCTCGCCTCTGTCGCCGCAGACGGCGCATAGCTCGCTGCAAACCGTCGCATGACGGGGTCCTCGGGGAGGGCCGTGCTATTCGCACTGTCCCTCCCCTGCGTCCCCCGTCCTGCTCGGTTTTCGCGGCTCTGCGCCGTACGGTTCGTCGCGGTGGGACCTGTGGTTCGCCGGTGGGTTCGCTTCGGGGGCGCTGATCGCGCCCCCTTCGCTTTCTCGGATGGGCGTGCTGTGGGGATGGGTCGCCCGCTCCGGCGCTTCGCGCCGTCTCGCTTCCCGGCTTGGTCGTTGTGTGGGGCTGGATCGTCTGCTCGGGCGCTTCGCGCCCTGTCGCTCATGCGGCTTGGTCGTGTCGGGTGAGATGGATCGTCCGCTCGGGCGCTTCGCGCCCTGTCGCTTTGCGCGTGCGGTCCGGTTGGTTCGTCGCGCCGCGGGGTTCATCATGGGGGCATGGCATCCGGCCGCCGTGGCGCGGCGGCCCCATTGACGGGAAGCGTGAATGAGTGACACCCCGCAGGTGGTCATCGTCGGGTCGAGCTTCGCGGGTTTCACCGCCGCGCTTGAGGTGAGACGGCTGATGGGTGACCGGGCCGCGATCACCGTGCTCGACCCGCGCGAGCGGTTCACCTTCATCCCCTCGCTCATCTGGGTGCCGTTCGGGCTCCGCGACGCCGACGAGGTGACCTTCGCCCTCGCCCCGGTGTACGCCAAGAAGGGCATCCGCTTCGTCCCGGAGGCCGCCGAGTCCATCGATCTCGCGAACCGCACGGTGACGAGTGCGTCCGGCGTCCACCGGTACGACCGGCTGCTTCTCGCCACGGGGCCGCGCCTGGCGTTCGAGCGCATCCCCGGGCTGGGTCCCGACGGGTACACGGAGTCGGTCTGCAACCTGCCGCACGCCCTGAGGGCGAAGGAGGCATGGGAGGCGTTCCTGCGCGAGCCGGGTCCGGTCGTCGTCGGCACCGCGCAGGGGGGCTCGTGTTTCGGTGCCTCGTACGAGTTCGCCCTGAACGTGCGTCACCGGATAGAGAAGGCGGGCCTGTCGGATGTCGCGCCGGTCACGTTCATCACGGCCGAGCCGTTCCTCGGCCACTTCGGTCTCGGCGGCGTCGCCGATTCGGAGGACGCGGTGCGCAAGGCGTTCGAGAAGCGGGGCATGGAGGGGCTGCCGAACACCTCCATCAAGGAGGTGCGCGACGGGGAGATGGAGTTGGACGGCGGCCGGGTGCTGCCGTTCGCGTTCTCGATGATCGTTCCGCCGTTCTCCGGTGTCGATGTCGTCCGCGGGACCCCGGGCCTGGGTAACGAGGCGGGGTTCGTGCCGGTGACACCCCGTTTCTCGCATCCCGACCACCCCGAGGTCTATGCCGCGGGCGTCGATGTGGCGATCGCGCCTCCCGCGCCCACGCCGGTGCCCGCGGGCGTGCCGAAGACCGGCGCGATGAGCGAGGAGATGGCGAAGGCCGCCGCGCGCAACATCGCGGCGGACCTCGGGGTCGGCGCCCATCGCGACCTGCCGATGGAGGAACTGGGCGCGATCTGCGTGCTCGACGCCGGTGCCGGCGGGATGATCATCAAGCTGGACGACGCGATGAGCGATCACCCCAAGGGCCGGCTGATGTCGGGGCCGCAGGCGCACTGGGCGAAGGTCGCCTTCGAGCGGTACTTCCTCGCGAGTCGCCGAAGGGGCTATGTCCGCCACTGACCGAGCGCCGGTGCGCAGGGTCGGGCCGCGCGGTCGGGTGCCGCGCGGACCGCGATGGAGCAGTTCTCCGCCACTCATCTGATCGCCCTGGCCGTGACCGCCGCGATCGCGGTCGCGGCGGGCGCATGGGCGCGGAGGCATCGCCCCGGGGATGCGCGTCTCCTGCGGGCGCGGAGGATCTTGGCGGCGGCGATGGTCGCCTCGGAGGCGGCGCTGCGCACCGCGGTCTACGCGATCGACGGGGTGCGGCCGGGGGCGAATCTCCCCCTCCACCTGACCCACGCCACGTGGCTGGTGTGCGTCATCGCGCTGTGGACGGCGCGCCCCATCTTCTTCGAGCTCGCCTATTTCTGGGGCGCGGCGGCCGTGGTGCAGGCCATGGTCACCCCGTCGCTCAGCCATGACTTCCCGGATGTGCGCTTCTGGGAGTTCATGGCGATCCACGCACCGGTGATCGTCGGCATCGTGTTCATGGCGTGGGGCTGCCGCATGACACCGCGCGGAGGCGCGGTGTCATGCGCCTGGTTCGCGAGCTGGGCGGTGTTCGCGATCGCCGCGGCCGCCAGCGCGATCACCGGCGGCAACTACATGTTCGCGCGCCGCCCGCCGCCGCAGGGCAGCCTCATCGACTGGATGGGCCCCTGGCCCTGGTACCTGGCGACCGCGGCACTCATGGCCCTACTGGTCTTCTGGCTCCTCGACCGCCCCTTCGGCCGCCGGCGAGCCACCCAAGGCGGCTGAGCGAGACGGCGCGAAGCGCCGCAGCGACCGTGTGAGGAAGCGACACGGCGCGAAGCGCCGGAGCGAGCGACCCACCCCCACAGCACGCCCATCCGAGAAAGCGAAGGGGGCGCGATCAGCGTCCCCGAAGCG
>JBKHVQ010000388.1:0-5093 GCA_046569985.1 Thermoleophilia bacterium
GAGGTCCAGACGCAGCGTGCCCGCCACCTTCTTCATCGCGCGGGTCTGCGCGGAACCACCCACGCGGGACACCGAGATGCCCGGGTTGGTGGCCGGGCGGATGCCGGCGTTGAAGAGGTCCAGCTCCAGGAAGATCTGGCCGTCCGTGATGGAGATGACGTTGGTCGGGATGTACGCGGAGACGTCACCGGCCTGCGTCTCGATGATCGGCAGCGCCGTCAGCGAGCCGCCGCCGAGTTCGTCGTTGAGCTTGCAGGCGCGCTCCAGCAGGCGGGAGTGCAGGTAGAACACGTCGCCCGGGAATGCCTCGCGACCCGGCGGGCGCCGCAGCAGCAGCGACATCTGGCGGTAGGCGTCGGCCTGCTTGGAGAGGTCGTCGTACACCGCGAGCGCGTGCCTGCCGCTGTAGAGGAAGTATTCGGCCATCGCGGCGCCCGCGTACGGCGCCAGGTACTTCAGGGAGGCGGCCTGGGAGGCGGTGGCGGCGATGACCGTCGTGTACTCCATCGCGCCGGCCTGGCGCAGGCGCTCGACGACGCTGGCAACCGTCGAGGCCTTCTGGCCGACGGCCACATAGAAGCAGTACACGCCCTGGCCGGCCTGGTTGATGATCGTGTCGACCGCGATGGTGGTCTTGCCGGTGCCACGGTCGCCGATGATCAGCTCGCGCTGGCCACGGCCGATCGGGATCAGGGCGTCGATGGCCTTGATACCGGTCTGCAGCGGCTCGCTCACCGCCTGGCGCTGGACCACGCCCGGGGCCTTGAACTCGACCGGGCGGAAGTGCTCGGTCTCGATTGGGCCGCGGCCGTCGAGCGGGTTCCCCAGCGGGTCGACGACGCGGCCGAGGAGCGCCTCGCCCACCGGCACCTGGATGACCTTGCCGGTGCGGCGGACCGCGTCGCCCTCTTTGATGAGCGTGTCGTCGCCCAGGAGCACCACACCGACGTTGTCCTCTTCGAGGTTGAGGGCAAGACCGGTGACGCCGTGGGGCAGCTCGAGCATCTCGAGGGCCACGCAGGACTGCAGGCCGTGGACGCGCGCGATGCCGTCACCCACCTGCAGGACCGTGCCGACCTCCTCGACCTCCACGGTGCCCGAGTACTGCTCGATCTGGTCGCGAAGGACCTTGGTGATCTCGTCGGGTCGCAGCTTCATCTCGGGGTTGTCACCTTTCTCGTTCGGTTCATCTGGTGGTGCTCGGAAGGGGGTCTTTCGGGGTGGGACGCGGTTCAGTCGGCCGTGGCGGCGGCATCCACCGACGCGGCGGCGAGGTCGCGGCGCAACTCTTCGAGCCTGCTGCGGACCGAGCCGTCGACGACCGCCTCGCCCACTCTCAGCACGAGACCGCCGACGATGTCGGGGTCGACCGACTCGGTGAGCGTGACGCTCTGGCCGGTCTTCTCGGTGATGGAGGCGACGATGCGCTCGCGCAGGTCCGCCGGCAGCGGGATGGCCGTGACGGCCTCCACGTCGAGGCGGCGCTCCGCGCGGGCGACGCGTGCCTGGAAGGCCTCGGCGATCTCCGGCAGTTCGAGGATGCGACCGCGGTCGACGAGCACCTGCAGGACGTTCGTGACGTGCGGGTGCGCGCCCTCGGAGAGGGAGGTGACGATGGCCCGCTTGCCGGCGCGGTCGATCTCGGGGTTGCCGAGAGCGGCGCGCAGTTCGGCCGACTCGCCGAGGGCGGCGGCGAACTCACCGACGCCGGAGGCGACCTGGTCGAGTGCGTTCGCATCGACGGCCGCCTCGTAGAGCGCCTCCGCGTAGGTGGCGGCGACGCTCATCGGTCGGCGCCCGTCCCGGTCACGCCGGACAGGTCGGCCTCGCTGATCGCCTCTTCGATGAGCCGGCGGTGGTCGGCCTCGCTGAGGGTGCGCCGCGTGACCTTCTCGGCGGCGAGCAGCGCGAGGGCCACGACGTCGTCGCGGATCTGGCCGGCGGCCGAACGGGCCTGGGCGTCGATCTGGTCCTGGGCGTCGGCCAGCACGCGCTCGCGCTGGGCCTGCGCCTGGGAGACGATGTCGGCCTTCTGGCGCTCGCCTTCGCTGCGGCCCTGCTCACGGATGCCGTCGGCCTCGCGGCGCGCCTCGGTGAGGCGGACCTTGTAGTCGTCGAGCAGTGCCGAGGCCTCGTCGCGGCTGCGCTCAGCCTCGTCGATGCTCTCGGCGATGTGAGCACGCCGCTTCTCGACCATCTGGCTGACCGGGCCGAACACCCAGCGCTTCATGATCCAGAGGGTGATGAGGAACATCACCAGCGTCCAGACCATCAGGCCGGGGCTCGCCTCCAGCAGCGGGTTGGTCCCGCTGTCCTCGGCCTCCGTCGCCAGCAACGGAAGATACGTGGTGAGGTTGCCCATCGGGATCCCCGTCTAGCCGATGAAGAAGGCGACGAAGCCCATGAGGAGGGCGTAGAACACGATGGCCTCGGTCAGAGCCAGACCGAGGAACATCATGCCCTGCAGCTCACCGCGCAACTCGGGCTGACGACCGACGGCCTCGATGGTCTTACCGACGAGGTAACCCACGCCGATACCCGGACCGATCGCGCCGAAGCCGGTCGCAAGACCGAGGGCGAGGATCTTTGCTGCATCTTCGATGTTGCCTTCCACTGCTGCTCCTTTGTGGTTAGTGAGACGACTCGACGGCATAGCCGATGTACAGACCGCTCAGCATGGCGAAGATGAACGCCTGCAGACCGGCCACCAGCAGCCATTCGAAGACCCAGAAGAAGACGCCGAACGGGATCCCGAGGATCCCGGCGAAGTTTCCGAGAAGGACGGTGAAGGCCGCGGCCATGATGATCAGCAGGTGGCCCGCCATGAGGTTGGCGAACAGACGCACCGAGAGGCTGACCAGGCGCAGGAGCTGCGACAGCAGCTCGATCCCGAAGATGACCGGCCGGATGAAGCCGGGGGCCTCGGGGCCATCGTCTTGAGGTAACCGACGCCGCCGTGCGCCTTGACGCCCTCGTAGTGCGTGAGCACGAAGGTCATGAAGGCGAGCGTCAGGGTGACGTTGATGTTCGCCGTGGCCGCGTACAGCCCGAGGTCGTTGGCGATGCCGAACGTGCCGCTGTGCGGCGCGAACGGGAGCGGGACGAAGCTGACCAGGTTGTTCACCAGGATGAACAGGAACAGCGTCGCCACGTACGGGAAATACTTGGCGTAGACCTTCGGGCCCAGCGTCGGCCCGGCGATCTGCTTCTCGGTGAACTCGTACGCGATCTCCATGACGTTCTGGCCGCCGCGCGGGCGCAGCTCGAGACCCTTGCGGACCACCCAGAGGCCGAAGCCGATGATGATCGCCATGGAGATGGCCATGTAGATGACGGCCTTGTTGATCGAGAGGTCGATCGGGCCGATCTCGATCGGGACGTACTGATCGAGCCGGAACTCATCGGACGGGTCGAAGTCCTCACCCGCGGCGAAGGCCGATACCGGCAGCGTGAGCAGGATCATGAGCGTGGATGCCATGAGCATCCACGTGCGGACCGCATGCCTCACAGAGCTGATCCCTCCTGGTTCCTGTGGCGTTGCGCGAACAGCACGGTGCGCCCCACCATGTCGAAGGTGAACGCGGCGAGGAAGACGCCTGCGGCGACAAGACCGACGGTCTTGTCGTAGGCCAGTGCCACGACGAACAGGACGATGGCGACGAGCCAGGCGCGGGCGATGAACGACGCCCCGGAGAGACCGACCGCGTACGGGGCCGACATGTCCCTGGAGACCTTGCCGAGCCACAGCGCGGCGCCCCAGTTGATGCCCCACAGCGCGACGCCCAGCAGCCAGCCCTCGATGGGTCCGCCGGCGAGGAGCACGACGGGGAGGCACAGGAGGGCGGCCACGAAACCGATCACGGACAGCAGGAAGGTACCGACCCCCCCCTTCGGCGCCGGCTCCGCGCCGGGCATGCTGATCATGCCCGTACCCAGGGGAGCAGAGCGCTGCGCGATGGTGTGATGCAGACCCTCCGGTTGTGTCTCGTCACACCCGCCGGCGGGCGCGCGTGGGCGCGTCCTCTGCGGCAGGGCGCGGCGGAGTATATCCACGGGTGATCGGGCGCATCAACGGAAACTCGGCCCGACCACGCTCGTGCGGAAGGTATCGATCGCCGTTCAGGACGGGCCCGCGACCCCCCGGTCGGCGGCGCGCTGCAGGCGGTTCTGGCGCACGATCTCGATCACCGGCGTGCTGCGCCACTTCAGGATCTCGAGCACGTAGACCAGGTAGACCGATGCGGCGAGGGCGATGAGCGCGGCGGCGGCGATGCCGAGGGTGCCGGCCCACAGCAGGTCGCCGTCGTCGTTCCGGTACGGCACGAAGCGCAGCGCCATGGCCACCAGCCCCATGAGCACGCACCAGGCGTACAGCGCGAGGACGGTCCTGCGCTGGCTCCAGCCGATGGCGAAGAAGCGGTGGTGGAAGTGGCTGCGGTCGGGCGAGTAGACGGGCAGCCCGTGCTTGAGGCGCTTCATCACCACGAAAGAGGTGTCGAGGATCGGGATCGCCAGCACGACCAGCGGCGCGACCACGGCGATGGCGGCGGCGCTCTTCATCACCCCGTTCACGGCCACCCCGGCCATGATGAAGCCGAGGAGCATCGAGCCCGAGTCGCCCATGAAGATGCGCGCCGGGTGGAAGTTGTGCACCAGGAAGCCCAGGCAGGCCCCCGCGAGGGCGGCGGCCATGATGGCCGGGTCGGCGCGCCCGAGCGAGGCGGCCAGGATCGCGAAGGTGGTGGCGCCGATGCCCGTCACCCCGGCCGCGAGGCCGTCCATCCCGTCGATGAAGTTGATCATGTTCACGATCGCGACGAACCAGATGATCGTGAGCGGGTACTGACCGGGCCCGAGGTCGAACACCCCGAACAGGGGCAGCGTGATGTGGTCGATGGTGATGCCCGCCGCGACCGGGATGGCGGCGCAGGCGATCTGGCCGGCGAGCTTGAGGGCCGGGCTGAGGCCGAACGCGTCATCGACGGCACCGAGGCAGGCGATGAGCACCGCACCGGTCACGAGGGCGTGCGCGCCGCTGTCGGGCGGCAGGAAGAAGAGCACCGGCACCAGGAAACCGGCGAGGATCGCCAGGC
>JBKHVQ010000389.1:0-16368 GCA_046569985.1 Thermoleophilia bacterium
GTGAGGCGTGATGTAGTTGAGGGTGAGGGTGCCCTCGCCGGTCGGCGAGTTGACGATGTCACCGGTGAGACGCGGGTCCAGCTTGGGCTTGTAGGTCGGGAGGTGCTCGCCGAAGTCCAGGTAGTAGGGATGGTCGACATAGAAGTGCTGGCGACCGCTGAGCGTGCGCCATGGCACGTCGCGCTCGACGTTGATGCACCAGGCCGCATAGGCGCGTCCGTCGTTGACGATGCCGGTCCAGCACGGGCTCGTGAGCGTGCGTCGCGGCTGGGCTGCCAGGTCGCCGAATGTCATCCTGGTCGTGCGGCTGCCCTCGGCCAGGTCGGCCAGGGGCACACCGGTCTTGGCCTCCTCCGCCTTGAACGCCGCCCAGGCGACCTCGCCGTTGGTCTCGGGCGCGAGCGCGAGGACGGCGTTCGCCGCATCCAGCGCATCCTCGAGGCTGGGGTAGCGCTGGCCGTCCCATTCCACGCAGCGCAGGTGCCGCACATCGGGGGTCGGGCTCAGCGGGTTCTCCAGCAACTGGTCGTAGACGTCCGCCACGGGGAACGCCATCCCGTGCGCGGCCAGGCCGTTGTCGCGCACCCCGCGGCCGAGCGAGATGAACTTGCGGTGGATCTGCGAGTAGTCGCGTTCGACGACGCGGAAGTGCGGCATGGTCCGGCCCGGCTCGGCGTCGCATTCTCCTGCGCGCCAGTCCTTGACCGCAGGCTGCGCCATCTCGTCGGGGGTATCGTGTGCCAGCGGGGAGGCGACCACGTCGCGCACCGGGCCATCGAACACCGACGGCGCCATCTCGCTCACCTTCGCGGCGATGGCCTTGAAGATCTCCCAGTCGGTCTTGCTCTCCCAGACCGGGGGCACCGCTGCCTGCAGCGGATGGACATACGAGTGCAGGTCGGTGGTGTTGAGGTCGTTCTTCTCGTACCAACTCGCCGTGGGCAGGACGATGTCCGAGTACAAGGCCGAGGTGTCCATGCGGAAGTTGATGTCCACGACCAGGTCCATCTTGCCCCGGGGGGCGGGCTCCCTGAAGGTGACCGTCTTCACCGTCCCCTTCGCCTGCTCCTCCGCCACGACGTTGTCGTGCGTGCCGAGGTAGTGGCGCAGGAAGAACTCGTGGCCCTTCGCGCTCGACGAGATGGCGTTGCCCCGCCAGATCAACCAGAGGCGCGGCCAGTTCTCCTCGGCGTCCGGGTCGTCCACGGCCAGCCCGAGGTCCTGTCCTGCGATCCGGTCGCGTACCCACGCCGCCGTCTGCTCCGGGGTTGAGGCGCCGGCCTCCTCGGCCTCGGCGGCCACCTGCAGCGGGTTACGGTTGAACTGCGGGTAGTACGGCATCCAGCCCATGCGCACGGCCATCGCCTCGAGGTCGACGGCGTGGCCCTTCGCCCACGTCGCGTCCTCGGGCACGGACGCATAGTCGGTGAACTCGCCCTCGTAGCGCCACTGGTCGGAGTTCACGTAGTGCCAGGTCGGCGACTGCTGCTGACGCGGCGGGCGCTGCCAGTCGAGCGCGAAGGCCAGTGCGGTCCACGGCGCCACGAGCGTCAGCTTCTCCTGGCCGACATAGTGGTTCATGCCCCCGCCGTTGACACCGCAGCATCCGCACAGGATGAGCGCGTAGATCGGGGCGCGGTAGGAGAGGTTGTTGTTGTACCAGTGGTTGATTGACGCCCCGACGATCACCATCGACTTGCCGTTGGTCGCCTCCGCCGTCGAGGCGAACTCGCGGGCGAGTTGGATGACCGTGTCGCGGCCGATGTCGGTGAACTGCTCCTGCCACGCCGGCGTATACGGACGCGGGTCGTCGTAGTCGGCCGGGTAGTCGCCCGGCAGGCCACGCCCGACGCCGAACTGCGCGAACAGCAGGTCGTACACGGTGGTGACCAGGGCGGTGCCCCCGTCGGCGGTCGCGACGCGCCGCGTCGGGACGCCGCGGAGCGACAACGAGCCGGTGGCGAACTCGTGGAACGCGACCTGGGCCACCTCCGCACCGTCGCGGCCGAGGAAGCTCAGAACCGGATCGATCGGGGTGTCATCCAGACCGTCCTCCAGCAGGAGATTCCACTTGCCCTTGTTCTCGGCCTGGTCGGCCCAGCGGAAGCCGACCGTGCCCTTGGGCATGCGCGGCGCATCGGCGGCGGTGTCCCACATCAGCAGCTTCCAGTCGCCGTGCTCGGCAGCCGCATAGCGCTCGAGGCGATCGGCCCGCAGGAACTGGCCGGGGCGGAGACCCTCGTCCGACTCATGCAGCTCGACCAGCAGCGGCGCGTCGGTCGTGCGCCGCAGGTAGTCCATGAAGTACGGGACCTGCCGGTTCGCGTGGAACTCGGTCATGATCACGTGGTTCACGGCCATCCAGAGGGCGGTGTCCTGGCCGGCGGCCACCGGGATCCACCAGTCGGCGTACTTGGAGACCTGGCTGAAGTCCGGCGAGAGGACGACGAACTTGGCGCCCTCGTGGCGCGCCTCCGCGATGAAGTGCACATCGGGGGTCCGCGTCATGTTGAGGTTCGACCCCATCGACACGATGAATTTCGAGTTGTACCAGTCTGCGCTCTCGCAGACGTCGGTCTGGTCGCCCCAGATCTCGGGGAACGCGTTCGGCAGGTCCGCGTACCAGTCGTAGAACGACATGTTCACGCCGCCGAACAGCTGCAGGAAACGCGATCCCGCGGCGTACGACAGATATGACATCGCGGGGATCGGCGAGAAGCCGAACACCCGGTCGGGGCCCCATCGCTCGGCGGTGTACAGCAGCGAGGCGGTGACGATCTCGAGCGCCTCGTCCCAGGTTGCGCGCCGGAATCCACCCTTGCCGCGTGCCACCTGGATCCGCTCGCGCTTCGCCGGGTCGGACTGGATGGCACCCCACGCCGCGACCGGGTCGAGAGACTTGCGCGCCTCGCGCCACTCGTCGATGAGCACGCCGCGGATGTAGGGGTATTTGACCCTGACGGGGCTGTACACGTACCAGGAGGCGGAGATCCCACGCTGGCAGCCGCGCGGCTCGTACGGCGGCATGCTCGAGTCGAGCAGGGGATAGTCGAGCGCCTGCATCTCCCACGTGACGATTCCGTCCTTGACGAAGACGTTCCACGAGCAGCCGCCCGTGCAGTTCACCCCATGGGTCGACCGGACGACGTTGTCGTGCTGCCAACGGTTCCGGTAGAACTCCTCCCAGAGTCGAGTCTTGGGCTTTACGAGGTCTTGGATCCAACCCACGGCGGCCTCACTTCCCGGTCAGGCGCTTGAGGAGCGGTTTGCGGACGCCGGCCAGGCGGCCGCGCCAGATGACAAAGGCGACGATGGCCAGGAGCAGCGCGACCCCCAGGGAGAGGGCGAACAGCTTCGCCACCGTGGCGGAGGGGCTCTCGCGCTCGGGGGCGCCTTCGATGAAGGCCGCCAGGTCCGCGCGCTCGGCGGCAGTGAGCATGTTGCGCGAGTAGATCGGCGCCATCGTCGGCCACGGCAGGGATTCCAGGGCCGCGGTGAGGCCCTGCACCCCGCCGTACTTCGCGAACGCCCCGTCCAGGTTCGGCCCCACCTGACCTCCGCCGAACGCGCCGGAACCGGCGATCGCATGGCACGACAGGCACGACGGGCCACCCGCGTCGAGTGATGTCTCGCCGCGGAAGAGCTGCTCGCCGCGATCGGCGTCCCCGGCGGGCGGAGGCGGCGCGGGCGCCGCCGGCGCGGGCTCCGCCACCGGTTCCGCCGCCGCCTCGTAGCCCAGGAACACCACGAGCGCCGCCACCTGGGCCGGCGTGACACCGAGATTCGGCATCGCCGTGCCGTACTGGTCCACGAGGTCCTGGGCGATCGGGTCACCGGAGGCGATCACCTCGTCGGGGGCCGTGATGAAGCGCTCGACCCAGGCGCGTTCCCGGCGCTCGGGGAGGCCCTGGAGGTCCGGACCCGTTGGCCGGTCTCCACCGCCGATCGCATGGCAGCCCGCGCAGAGCTGGCCGAAGACGGCTTCGCCGTCCTCGGCCTGGGCGGCGGCGGTCGCCGCCGACCAGAGGGCGACGACCATGGCAAGAGCCGTCAGAGAGCTGACCCACCACGCTCGTCGCGCTACGTGCAAGCCCGGTGCAGGCGCCACGTTCGCCTCCGCTCTGAACCGTTGAAATCCTGGCCCGACGCTACCCGCGAGGCCCGCGTGCGGACGTGGTCACAATTGACCAATCGCGGCGGCGGCCTGCGTGGTGCGGCCGGACACCCCACGGATCGCCGGGTTTGCTGCGGCGACCCCGGCGGCGCCTAGACTCGCCACTGCGATGTCCAGCGGCTCCACGACCACTTCGCCGACTGCAGATCCGGTACCGCGCCGTGGGCGCCGATGAACAGCGACGTCGCCGGGATCGCCCTCGTGCTGGCCCTCGTCGCCCTGTACGCGGCGAGCGCGCGCCGGCTCGATCGCCTGTCGGTGACCGGCGCGATGGTGTTCACCGGCGCGGGACTGCTGCTCGGCGCCGAGTTCCTCGACATCCTCCCCGCGGCCATCGAGACCGAGAGCGTCAAGCTCCTCGCGGAGGTCACCCTCGCGGTGATCCTCTTCACCGACGCCTCCGCGGTGAACGCCCGCGCCGCGCGCGACGACTCGGGTCTCGATGGCCGCATGCTGGGAATCGGCCTGCCGTTCATGGTCGCCGCGGGGGCCGCCGCGGCGTGGCTGATCTTCCCCGGCCTCGGGTGGGCGGGCGCCGCCCTGCTGGCGGCGGTGGTCGCCCCGACCGACGCCGCGCTGGGGCTCGCGGTGTTCACCGACCGCGCCGTGCCGGCACGCGTGCGACGCGTTCTCAACGTCGAGAGCGGCCTGAACGACGGCCTCGCCACCCCGCTGGTGGTGTTCTTCATCGCCGTGGTCGCCGCCGAGGAGGTCTCCGGCTCGCGGGCTGTCTCCGACGCCGTCCTCGACATCGGCATCGGCGTGATCGCCGGATGCGCGGTCGGCGCGATCGGGGCGCTCCTGCTGCTGTTCGGGCGCGGACGGGGCGCGACGACCCCGCAGTCCGAGGACATCGGCGTCCTCGCCCTCGCGGTGCTCGCGTACGCCGCCGCCGTCGCACTCTCGGGCAACGGGTTCGTCGCGGCGTTCGTCGGTGGCCTGGCCCTCGGGGCGGCCGCACGCGGCCGCCTGCGCGAGCGGGTGGAGGTATCCGAGGCGGTCGCGGTGGTCCTGAGCCTCCTGGTGTGGACGATCTTCGGGGCGCTGCTGGTCGGGCCGGTGCTCGCGGACGGCCTGGAGTGGCGCCCCGTGCTGTACGCCGTGCTGAGTCTCGCCGCGCTGCGCATGGCATCGGTTGCGCTGGCGCTCACCGGCACCGGCGCCAGGGCACCGACGCGCGTCTTCATGGGGTGGTTCGGGCCGCGGGGCCTGGCATCGGTCGTGTTCGCCCTGCTCGTCGTCATCGAGCTCGAGAGCGTCGCGCCGGCGATCGCGGATGAGATCACCGCCACGGCGACCTGGACGATCCTCCTGAGCGTGATCCTCCACGGCCTGAGCGCCCGGCCGCTCGGGCGACGGTACGGCGCCTGGGCCGCACGCCTCGGCGCCGACGTGTTCGAACGGGTTCCCGCCGCCGAGGCGCCACGCCGCCGCCGGGTCATGAGCGGCGATCACACGAGCGACGGGCGGGACTGAACCCCCGCGCCTCCGCCTGACCGATCGGGGGGCGCGCCGCGCCCGCGCCACGGGATACGGTGGCGCTCATCGCGCTTCCGCGCGGCCAGGAGCAACACGGGAGGCACGGATGGGCGAGTCGGGTGCGGTGTGGAGCGGCTGGATCATGTTCGCCGGGGTGATGATGGTGCTGATCGGCGCGTTCAACGCGCTCGAGGGGCTCGCCGCGATCTTCTCCGACGAGTACTTCGTGCGCGCCGAGGACCAGCTCCTCGTGCTCGACTTCACCGCCTGGGGCATCGCCATGCTGACCTGGGGAGCCGTGCTCGCCCTCCTCGGCGGCTACCTGATGGCCGGGCGCGAATGGGCCCGCTGGACGGCGGTCGTGGTCGTCGCGATCAACGCCCTCGGCCACGCCGGGTTCATGGCCTTCCCCGTCTGGAACGTCCTCGTGGTCGGCCTCTCGGTCGTCGTGATCTTCGCGCTCACCGTGCGCTGGGACACCGCCCAGGCCGACATGAACTCCTAGCTAGAGCGAGCCCCGCCCCGGGCCATCCGCGCCGGCCCGGGGCGACCGAACGTCCCAGGGCCGGCGCGACGTGCACCGCCGCGGAGGCCGGCACCACCTCTCCGCCGGCGCCGGGCGAGGTTGATCGCGGCGAGGGCCGCCAGAGCCAGGAGCGCTCCCGCGGGTCGTGACCGGCTGCGAGGTGGGGGAGCCCGCTGCGCCGGAACTGGTCCGCGAGCGCCTCCCGCTCGGCGGGACCGAAAACCGGGCTCAGCGGTGCTCAGCCGACGACCGCCGGCGCGCCGGGCGCGCTGCCGGCGCCGCGGGTGCGCAGCGGCTCGCGCAACGGGATCCGCCGCGCCCCGACGCCGGCCGGGGTCACCTCAAGGATCCCCACCGCGGGCACCAGCGCCTCCGGTGGGGCCAGGGCACGGAAGCGCCGGTAGGCGCGCCCGCGCGCGGTCGACCAGTCGAACCACGGGTCGCATTCGGGCACGTAGACGGCGCCCGGCGAGAAGAGCAGGGCTCCGTCGCGCACGCACGCCACCGGCATGTGCACGTGGCCCATCACCACCGCGTCCACCGCGCCGAAGCGCCGGCGCACCGCCCGGTGGAAGCCGAGCAGCGCCGTCCGCCGCAGCGCCAGCGAGACGAGACCGCCCGCCAACTCCACCGGGTCGGGGCGGGTGCCGTGCGTGATGCCGACACGCCGCCCGCCGACCCGGAGCACTCGGGCGACCGGCAGCCCGGTGTGCCCGGCGTCGTCGTCGTGGTTGCCGCGCACGGCCACCACCGGCGCGACGCGCCCCAGGTCGTCGAGCACGCCGGGCACCGTGAGATCGCCGCAGTGGATGATCAGGTCCACGCCGGCGAGCGCGGCGAGCACCTCGCCGGGCAGCGCCGGGAGGTGCTCACCCACATGCGTGTCGGTGACGACCCCGATCCGCATGCGGGGCGCGGCTCCTACAGGCCCATCGCGTGGAAGCCGGCGTCCACGAAGATCGTCTCCCCGGTCACGGCGCCCGACAGGGGGGACGCCAGGTAGACCGCGGTGCCGGCGACCTCGTCGGCGGTGATCTCGCGCCGCAGCGGGGTGCGGGCGTTGATCGTGTCGGCCATCGTGCCGAAGCCGGGGATCCCGCGGGCGGCGAGGGTGCGCACCGGTCCGGCGGAGATGGCGTTGACCCGGATGCCCGACTCGCCGAGGTCCCAGGCGAGGTAGCGCACGATGCACTCGAGGGCGGCCTTCGCGACGCCCATCACGTTGTATCCGGGCACCGCGCGGTCCGCCGCGATGTAGGACAGCGCCATGATCGAGCCGCCGTTCTCCTTCATGTGCGGCTCGGCGAAGCGGGCCAGCGAGGCCAGCGAATAGGCCGACACGTCGAGCGCGAGCCGGAAGCCCTCGCGGCTCGTGTCGACGAAACGCCCGCCGAGGTCGTCGGGCGACGCGTAGGCGACCGCGTGCACCAGCGTGTCGATGCGCCCGCCCAGCAGGGCGGCGGCCTCGTCGACCGACCCCTGGGTCTGCGCGTCGTCCTGCACATCCAGGGGCAGAACCCCGGCGCAGTTCGTCATGGTGGCGGCGAGCTTGCGCACCTCGCCCTCGGTGCGCTCGCCCTGGTAGGTGAGCACCTGCCGGGCTCCCGCCTGGTCGCAGGCGCGGGCGATGGCCCACGCGATGCTGCGCTTGTTCGCCACGCCCACGACCAGCCCGGTCGTCCCGGCCAGAAGATCCGACACCCGTCCCCCCGATCCCGACAGCTCTACCGGTGGGCGAGGCTAGCACCGCGCCGGCAGATCCGATGGGCGCGCTCGCGCGTACCATCGGCGCATGCGCCCTCTCGCCACCCTGCTCGCCGTCGTCGCGGCCCTCCTGTCGTTCGGGACGGCACAGGCCCTCGGCCACGCCTACCTGGTGTCCTCGATCCCCGCCCAGTTCACGATCCCCGCCGACGCCCCGACCGCGGTGACGATCACCTTCAGCGAGGCGGTGCAGCTCCTGCGCGGGGAGGACCTGACGGTGGTGGACCGCTCGGGGCGCTCGGTTGCCGCCGGCCCGGGCCGGGTCACCGCCGACCGTCGTGTCATCGAGGTCCCGCTGCAGCGGGCGCTGCGCGACGGCACCTACACGGTGCGCTATCAGGTCATCGGATCCGACTCGCATGTCATCCCGGGCCTGTTCACCTTCGGCGTGGGGGTCGACACACTCGAGCCGCCGTACCTCGGCGACGGATCGCAGGGCCCATCCGAGACCGGGCCCTGGGGCGTCAGCGCGCGCTTCCTCGAGATGGTCACCCTCGGCGGGCTGTTCGGGCTGATCGTCTTCCGCCTCGGGGTCTGGGTGCCGGCATGGCGCCGGTCGCCGGGGGTGCCGCGAGATGACCGCGCCCGCCTCGTGACCTGGTGGCGTGACACCCACTGGATGATCTTCGGCGTTCTCGCCCTCGCGGCGATGCTGGCCCAGGCATACGGGCTCGTCGTCCAGAGCGCGAGCGCCCTCGGGGTCGGCGTATGGGACGCCGTGCGCGACACCGCCGGGATCAGCTCGGTGCTGAGCCAGACCGACTTCGGCACCCACGTGCAGGTGCGCGGCGCGCTCCTGTTCGTGCTGTTCGTGGCGGGCGCGATCCAGTTCATGCGCGAATACGGCAACGGCCGGACGCCCAAGCCGGCCACCGTCGGCGGCGGACGGATCGCCGCCCTGATCATGGCGGGTCTCGTGCTGGCGGTCATCCTCAGCATCTCCTCCCAGGGCCACGCGCGCGTCACCGAGCAGCCGCTGCTGCAGATCGCGGCCCAGGCCGCCCACATCGCCGCCGCCGCCATCTGGATCGCCGGCCTCGCGCTGGTGATGCTGGTGCTCGCGCGAGCCCCCCGGGTCGCACCGGGGTCGGGCCGGACGGTCGCCGGGCACTCCCTCCTCGCGTTCTCGGCCCTCGCCACCTGGGCGGTGATCGCCATCTTCGCCACCGGCCTTCTGCGCTCGATCGGCGAGCTGAGCGACCCGGCTGAGCTCTGGGAGACGGCGTACGGGCAGAGCATCCTCATCAAGCTGGGACTGCTCGTGCCCCTGATCGCCATCGCGCTCTACAACCGGCGCATCGTCGCGGCCCTGCGCCGCGTGGAGGCCCCCAACCGCGCGACGCTGGCGCTGGTCCGGCGCACCGTCGGCGCCGAGCTCGCCACATCCCTGGTGATCGTGCTGGTGGCGACGCTGCTGGTGGCCCAGGTACCCGGCGGCTGACGGCGGCCCGGCCGCCTCCGGGGGGCCGCCGTCCGTTAGGCTGACGCCCTCTGCCGGCCCCGTCGACGGCCCGTGACCGCCTGCCCGGGGCTGTGAGGGCGCCCACCCGGCGCGCCCTCCCCGCTGTCGCATCCACGAAAGGTGTCGTCTCCGACCATGCGCACCATCACCCCGCCTGACGGCGTCCAGGTCCTCGCCGAGGTGAGCCCCGAGGGGGCCGAGATCCTCACCACCGAGGCGCTCGCCCTCGTCGCCCAGCTGCACCGCACCTACGAGGCCCGGCGGCGTGAGCTGCTCGCCGCTCGCGACGAGCGCCTGAAGGAGCTGGAGGCCGGCGGCACCCTCGACTTCCTGCCCGAGACCGAGGCCATCCGCAAGGATCCGACCTGGAAGGTGGCTCCGCCGCCCGCCGACCTGATGGACCGCCGCACCGAGATCACCGGCCCCGTCGACCGCAAGATGATCATCAACGCCCTCAACTCGGGCGCCAAGGTCTTCATGGCCGACTTCGAGGATGCCAACACCCCCACCTGGGAGAACATCGTCCAGGGCCAGATCAACCTGCGCGACGCGAACGCGGGCACGATCAGCCTCAGCTCGGGCGGCAAGGAGTACAAGCTCGGCGAGACCCTCGCGACGCTGCTGGTGCGCCCCCGCGGCTGGCACATGGTCGAGAAGCACGTGACCGTCGACGGTGAGCCGGTCTCGGCCGGGATCCTCGACCTCACGCTGTACACGTTCCACAACGCGAAGATGCGCCTCGACCAGGGCAAGGGCACCTACTTCTACCTGCCCAAGATGGAGCACTACCTCGAGGCGCGCCTCTGGAACGACATCTTCACCGACATCGAGGACTCCCTGGGCATCGCGCGCGGCACGATGCGCGCCACGGTGCTCATCGAGACGATCGTGGCGGCGTTCCAGATGGAGGAGATCCTCTACGAGCTGCGCGAGCACTCGATCGGCCTCAACTGCGGCCGCTGGGACTACATCTTCAGCTGCATCAAGAAGTTCCGCAGCAACCCGGACTTCATCCTGGCCGACCGCGCGCTGGTCACCATGACCACGCACTTCATGAACAGCTACTCGCTGCTCGCGATCCAGACCTGCCACCGCCGCGGCGCCCACGCCATCGGCGGCATGGCGGCGCAGATCCCGATCAAGAACGACCCGGTGGCCAACGAGGAGGCCCTGGCCAAGGTCAGGGCCGACAAGGTGCGCGAGGCCAACAACGGCCACGACGGCACCTGGGTCGCCCACCCGGGTCTGGTCCCGGTGGCGCTCGAGGCGTTCGACGCGGTCATGCCGGGCCCGAACCAGGTCGACCGCCTGCGCGAGGACGTCAACATCACCGCGAAGGACCTCCTCACCTTCGAGCCCGAGGGCCCGATCACCGAGGCCGGCCTGCGCCTGAACATCAGCGTCGGCGTGCAGTACCTGGGCGCCTGGCTGAACGGCATCGGCTGCGTGCCGATCAACAACCTGATGGAGGACGCGGCCACCGCCGAGATCTCCCGCAGCCAGGTGTGGCAGTGGATCAAGAGCCCGCGTGGCGTGCTCGATGACGGCCGCAAGGTCGATGTGGAGCTGTTCCGGCAGCTGCTCAAGGAGGAACTGGACAAGATCCACGCCCAGTACCCGGAGAACCTGCACAGCTACTTCGACAGGGCCGCCGAGCTGTTCGACACGATCTCGACCCAGGACGAGTTCGTCGACTTCCTCACGCTGCCGGCGTACGACCTGATCGACTAGCCGGTTCCCGCCGCCGCCGGCCCTCTCAGGGAGGGCCGGCGTGGGCTAGCCTGAGTTCATGCGACTGCTCCTGATGCGCCACGGGGTGGCCGAGGACGCGGGCCCGTCCACCGGCTTCCGCGACGAGCCGCGGGCCCTCACCCCCGAGGGGCGCGAACGGATGATCGCCGCCGCCCGCGGGGTCCTGCGGCTGGATCTCGGCATCCGGGAGATCATCTCCAGCCCGCTGGTGCGCTGCGCGCAGACGGCCCGGATCGTGGGGGACGTCCTCGGCATCGCGCCGACACGCGACGACCGGCTGCGACCCGGCTGCGACCTGGATGCCGTCGCCGATCTGCTCCTGGAGCACCCGGGCAGCGAGTGCGTGCTGCTGTGCGGTCACCAGCCCGACATGTCGGGTCTGGTCGCGGAGCTGACCGGGGGCATGGCCGAGTTCCGCAAGGGCACGCTCGCCGTCATCGAGGCCGACGCCCTGCGCCCGAGGGGCGGTTACCTCAAGGCGCTGTATCCGCCGAGCACGCTGAGGTCGATCGGCGTGTAGCGGGGTGCCCGCCCGGGGTCAGGTCTCGGCGACGAAGATGACGGTTCCGCGACGGACCTCGACCACGACCGCCCCGTGGTCGGTGTCCTCGCCCGTCCAGCGCAGCACCGCCTTGGCCCCGTGCTGCTGAGGATCGCTCCACGCGGTCGCCCGGTCGGCGACATGGGCGAGGCGGTGCGCGGCGGCCGCGCGCCCGTGGAGGCTCTCACCCCTCTCGAGCCATGCAACCTCGCCGGAGAAAAAGGCGCCGAGCGCCTCGACGTCCCGTCGCGCGATCGCCTCGAGGAGCCCGTCGAGGACCGGTCTCGCGTCGCGGGCGCGGTCCTCGACGGTGGGGTGCAGGTCGCCGATCGTCAGCCCATCGGCCCGCGCGGCTCGATCGAGCGCGCGAACAGTGCCACGAGGTCCTCGGAGAGGAGGTCCTCGGCGGAGTCGGTGAGGCGCATCACGAGCTGCGCCCGTGCCTCGCCGGCGCTCTCCCGGATCGCCTCCCAGCCCTCCCTCTCTTGCTCGCGATCACCCGCGAGGTCGGCCATCGTCATCGCCACCTTCTCGGCGACGCGGGGACTGGACAGCTGGTGGTGCGCGTCCACCATGAGGATCAGGCGGATCCAGCCCTGGTCGCCGTGCTCGCGCGCGTAGCGCGACCATTCGGGGGTGACATGCGGCTCGAGGTCCTCGAGCAGCGGGGCCCAGCCATCGGGCGCCGCCATCAGATGCGCGCGAGGAGTTCGGCCTTCTTGGCCTCGAACTCCTGGTCGGTGATCAGTCCCTCGGAGCGCAGGGCGGCGAGCTGGCGGATGGCGTCGGCGGGCGACTCCTCACCCGCCGGCGCGGGGTCCGCCGGCGCGGGACGCGAGCGGCGCTGGTCGGCGACGAGACTCATGAGGTCGTCGCAGGCGGCGCGCGCCATGCGCTCGGCCTGCTCGAGGGCGCGTGCGAATTCTTCGCCGACGGCGCGAACGGCGTCGCGCAGGTCGGTCTGGGGATCGGTCGTCATGGCTCCACGATAGCGAGGGAGACGACCGGGCGCCGAGCCGGTCCGGTGGGGCGGGCGCCCGCCCCACCGGACGCGGGGATCAGCGGTTGCCGATCTCCACGTAGTCGCGGCTGCGCTCACCGACGTAGATCTGGCGCGGACGGGAGATCTTCTGCTCCTTGTCCGTGCACATCTCCTGCCACTGGGCGACCCAGCCGGGGGTGCGCCCGATCGCGAACAGCACGGTGAACATCTCCGCAGGCATGCCCAGGGCCTCGTAGATCAGCCCCGAGTAGAAGTCGACGTTCGGGTACAGCTTGCGCTGCACGAAGAAGTCGTCCTCGAGGGCGATGCGCTCGAGCTCGACCGCGATCGACAGCAGCGGGTTGACCCCGGTGACCTCGAACACGTCGTCGCAGGCCTTCTTGATGATGGTCGCGCGCGGGTCGAAGTTCTTGTACACCCGGTGCCCGAAGCCCATCAGCAGCTCTTCGCGGTTCTTCACGCCCTTGATGAAGGCGGGGATGTTGTCGACCGAGCCGATCCGGCGCAGCATCTTGAGGACGTTCTCGTTGGCGCCGCCATGCAGCGGGCCGTACAGCGCCGCGACGCCTGCGGCCACCGCGGAGTACGGGTCGACCTGCGAGGAGCCGACGCTGCGCACCGCGGAGGTCGAGCAGTTCTGCTCGTGGTCGGCGTGCAGGATGAAGAGGACATCGAGGGCGCGCACGATGCGCGGGTCGGGCCGGTGGTCGCCGCCGCCGATCGAGAAGAGCATCGACAGGAAGTTCGCCGAGTACGACAGGTCGTTGTTCGGGTAGACGTACGGCATGCCCTGGCTGTGGCGGTACGCCCACGCGCCGAGGGTCGGCATCTTGGCGATCAGGCGGACGATCTGGGCGTACCGGTTGGCCGGGTCCTCGATGTCCTTCGCCTCGGGGTAGAAGGTGCTGAGGGCGCCCACGCCCGACTGCAGCATCCCCATCGGGTGCGCGTCGTAGCGGAAGCCGTCGATGAACGACTTCACGTTCTCGTGCACGAAGGTGTGGTGGGTGATGTCGTGCACCCAGGTGTCGAGCTGCTCCTGGTTGGGGAGCTCGCCGAACACCAGCAGGTAGGCGACCTCGAGGAATGAGCTCTTCTCGGCGAGCTGCTCGATGGGGTAGCCCCGGTACTCGAGTACCCCCCGGTCGCCGTCGAGGAAGGTGATCGAACTACGACACGAGGCCGTGTTCATGAACGCGGGGTCATAGGTCATGAGGCCGAAGTCGTCCTCGTTGACCTTGATCTGGCGAAGATCCGTGGCGCGGATGGTCTCGTCGACGATCGGGATCTCGTACGTCGCCCCCGTCCGGTTGTCGGTCACCGTGAGGGTCTCGGCGGCAGAACCTGCCTGCGGCTGGGTCGTCATTCACACATTCCTTGGCGGGGGTCTCGCACCTGCGGGTGCCGTTCTCGATATCGCCGCCGGAGTCTAGTGGAGCGCTCTCCGCCTCGACGGATCCGCGCGCACGCGCGCGCACGCGGATGCGCCGTGCGCACATCCCCGTCGCCCGTGGCGACCGTGATCCCTGTTAACATTCCGGCGTCTTGCCCACGGGCGAGGCATGGCACGGAGTCGTTCACCGGGGTGACGGCCGGCCGCGAGGGGCACGGGGAGTTCCGTGCGAGGTCGCGGATCGAGGCGCACCACCCCTCGGGCGGGTCCAACGCCGCCTGAGACGCCGCGGCTCGCGCGGCACCACACGACAGATTTCTGGAGGCCACACATGGCCGAGCACGAGAGTTCACTTGCCGTGCTGGTCGACTTCGAGAACATGGCCCGCCCCGGGGCCAAGGGTCGAGGCGACTTCGACATCCACCTGGTGCTCAACCGCCTGGCGGAGAAGGGCAGGGTCATCGTCAAGCGCGCGTACGCGGACTGGAGCCGCTACCGCGATGCGCGCCACGAACTGCAGAACGCCGGGCTGAACCTCATCGAGATGCCCTCCGCCCGCGAGGGCGCCAAGAACCGGGCGGACATCCAGATGGTGGTCGACGCGATGGAGTGGGCCTACAGCCTCTCCCATGTCGACACCTTCGTCCTGGTCTCGGGCGACAGCGACTTCTCGCCCCTGGTCGGCAAGCTGCGCGAGCTGAACAAGCGCGTCATCGGCGTCGGCAACCGCGAATCGGCCAGCGATCTGCTCATCGCGAACTGCGACGAGTTCATCTTCTACGACCTGCTGGCGGCCCGCGCCGGCCGCGGCTCCGGCAAGCGGGCCGGCGGCGGCGGGACGAGCGTCGACCCGGCCGAGCTTCTGCAGGAGACCCTCGTGGCCCTTCAGCGCGAGGGCGTGGAGTGGCCGCTGGCCAGCGTCGTGAAGGACTCGATGCGGCGCAAGTACCCGGCCTTCGACGAGAGCGACCACGGCTACTCGACCTTCTCGAAGATGCTGGAGGAGGTCGCCGCGAAGGGCGGCCTGCGCCTCGAGACCGACCCGCGCAGCGGCACCTACCGCGTCGAGCTGGCGGAGTCGCTGCGCACAGGCCCCACGCCGCCGGTGCCGGTCCCGACGGAGGAGCCGGCGGCGCAGGCGCCGGCGGAACGGGCCGCCGAGGAGGGCTCGGCCGACGGCCGTCGCCGTCGCCGCCGTCGTCGCCCGGGTGACGCCGCCCCGCAGGACGCGATGGCCGCCGAGATCGCCGAGGCCGCCGAGGTGTTCGAGATCATCGTCACCCCCAGCCCGGAGCCCGAGCTCACCGGCCTGCCGCCCATCGACGAGCCGATCTCGTACGAGGACATGATCATGCTCGGCCCGGAGCTCGACGCCGAGGTGGCGCCCCTGGTCGAGGCATCCGACCTCAGCGCCCAGGCGACCGGCGAGGCCGACGAGGGAGAGGGCGGAGCCCGTCGTGGCCGCCGCCGTCGCCGCCGCGCCGAGACGCCCGGCGATGCCGCGACACCGGAGACCGCTCCCGCGGCCGCCGAGCCGGCCGCCGCGGAGGCCCCCGAGGCAGAGCCCGCGACCGCCTCACGCAGGCGCCGACGGCGAACGGCCGCGGCACCCGAGGCCGTCGCCGGCCCGGCCGAGCCGGCGGTCACGGGCCCGGTCGCCGATGCGGTGTCCGAGGAGGTCGACGCCGAGGGGACCGCGCTGGTCGAGGCATCGGATGTGCCGGCCACCGAGGAGGCGCCCGCCACGACGGGCCGCCGCCGCGTGCGCCGCCGCTCCGCGGCCGAGCCCGCCCAGGAGGCGCCCGCCGCCCCGATGGGCGAGGCCGCGCTGGCGGAGGCGGTGATCGGGGCCGCCGAGGTCGCCGACGCGGTCGCCGGGCAGGAGCCGGTCGCCGAGGAGAAGCCCAAGCGTCGTCGCGCGACGCGCAAGAAGGCCGAGCCTGCCGCCGAGGAGGCGCCCGCCCGCGAGGCCGCCGCGCAGGCCGCTCCCGCCGACGAGCCGGCCGCCGAGGAGAAGCCCAAGCGCAAGCGGGCACCGCGGAAGAAGGCCCAGCCGGCCGCCGAGGAGACTCCGACCCCCGAGGCCGCCTCCGCCGCGGAGTCGGCCGTCGAGGAGAAGCCCAAGCGCAAGCGGGCACCGCGCAAGAAGGCCGAGCCGGCCGCCGCGGAGACTCCCGCCCCCGAGGCCCCCGAGGCCGCCGAGTAGCGCCCGGCGGGGCCGGCCCCGCAGACGAGGGTCAGAACCGCGGAGGGCCCGCGTGAGCGGGCCCTTCG
>JBKHVQ010000390.1:0-3908 GCA_046569985.1 Thermoleophilia bacterium
GGATCCCGGCCTCGGAGGCCGTCAGCGCGAAGCGGTCGGCGCGCACCGTGGCGGCGAGCTGGGTGAGCATGAGCCAGTAGGTGCCGAACATCAGGGCCGCCATCACCAGCGGCGGCCACTGGGAGGCCAGAAGGTGCGGGACCGCCCGCGGCGGGGTCCCGTCGTCTGTGGCGCGCGAGCGCGGGAGGGCCGCCCGCAGGGCGACGGCCGCGATCAGCGGGGCGACTGCGCACACCGCGATGAGGGCAGCCCCGGCCGACGAAAGGTCCGCCAGGACGCCCACCAGGGCCTGCCCCACGACGCCGCCGGCCACCACGGCCGCCGCGAAACCGCCGATCAGCCGCCCGCGCAGGTGGAGCGGCGCGCCCTGCGAGATGAAGGCCTGCGTCGCGGCCGGGAACGCCGCCGAGGCGAGGCCGATCGCGAAGCGCGCGAACCCCGCGACCCCCGGGGCGCCGGACGCCACCAGCAGCACGGTGCCGACCGCCACCAGTGCGAGCGCCAGGGGGATCAGGGTCGACGGGGAGGAGTGGCGTGCAGTGATGAACCACCCGATGCAGCCGGTCGCGAAGCCTGCGGCGAACGGCAGCATGAAGAGGGCGGCGTCCTCGCCCCCGAGGCCGACCCCGGCGCGCAGCTCACCGGCGATCGGCACCGGCGAGTTCGCCGACGCGTAGATGAGGAACGCGCCCGCGAGCAGCAGCACGTATGTGAGGCGCGACAGGCGGGCCGCCGTGGTCGTGGGCCGGACGGCGGCATTCTGGCGGTCGCCGCCGCCGGTGTCAGCCGCCGCCGCCCTCGGCCATCTGACGAGCCCGGCGCAGGCGCCGTGCCTCCTCGGGCGACATCGCCGCCCGCACGCGCGGCCACAGGGCGATGCCGAAGGCGAGCGCGCCGAGCACCGGCAGCGTGGCGGCCAGCCCCAGCGCGATCCGCCACGCGACCGGTCCGGCGCCGGCGTCGGCGGGGGGCTCGGTGATCACCCGGCCGAGCAGTCCCGCGTTGATGAGGGCGAAGCCGACCCAGGCGACGCCGGCGCGCGAGCGCGCGCCGTTCACCCGGGGGAACATCCAGAACGCGACGCCGAAGATCAGCAGCAGCAGGAACCCGACCAGCAGCAGATGCGCGTGGATGGTGGGCCACGGATGGGCGAGGCCGTATCCGCGGCGCGCCTGGAGGATCAGCATCCACGACCCGAGCGCCATGCCCGCGATCAGGTAGGCGAAGGCCGCGCGCACGCACCATCTGCTCAGAGGAGGCATCGGCCCACTATCGCAGTCAGCCCTCGGGTGCTCCGAGCGCTCCGAGCCCCGCGGTCCCGATCCGCTCCGGCGACCAGGGAGGGTCGAAGACGACATCGACCTCGACGCGCGGGCCCCCGTCGCGGTGCAGGGCGCGCTCGACTCCGGTCACGATGACATCGTGCAACGGGCAGCCGGCCGTCGTCAGCGTCATCCGCACGGAGATCACCGAGGGCGAGATCTCCACCCCGTAGATCAGCCCGAGCTCGACGATGTCGATCCCCAACTCGGGGTCGACGACGCCCGCCAGCGCTTCCCACACCTCACGCTCGGTCATGTCGCATCGTCCTCCCCGTGCCAGATGTGGATGAGGGTGCCGCGTTCGTCTTCGTCGATCGCATACGCGAAGCCGCGCTCATCGAGCAACGGGAGGAGGAACACCGGCACGCGCTCGTTGATCTGCAGCAGCCGCTGCCCGCGTTCGAGCGTCTCGAGAGCGGCGAGCGTGAGGTCGAGCGGCTGCGGAGGGGTCATTCCACGCACATCCACCACGATGTGGGTGGCGGGCTCGACGGCCGCCGCCGGTCGGGCCGCCGGTTGTTCCTCCGGCGCGGGCCCGGCATCCTCGTCACGGCTGTACACCGTCTCGAAGTCGTCCGGCCCGAGTTCGCGTGTCTCGTGCGAGAAGCCGCGGGCCCCGAGCGCGTGGTGGAGCGGCACGGGGTCGAAGGGGCTGCGCAACACCAGCGCCTCGTCGGCGGCCAGGTCGTCGACGGTGGCCATGATCGTCGAGAACGGCTCCCGGCCGTCGGCGAGCATGGGCCGTACGTCGAGGTCGCGCCGCCGGGGCCCGGTGTGCGGGGTATCGTGAGCCGGGATGGTCATTTCGCCTCCGTTGGGAGCAGGGTCAAGAGTATGACCGCGGGGCCGCGGGCACGCAGGGCGTGGGCAGTTCCGGAGGCATCGACACCCAGGTTCCGGGGCGGCAGGCGATCGGCTCGCCATCGACCACCACCTCGGGCTCCCCGTGGAGGACCTGCATGAGCGCCGGCCGCGACGAGGCGTGCTCCGACAGTTCCTCGCCGTCGGCGAACATGAAGAGGATGACCTTCGCGTCGCCCGCGGAGTGGAGGGTTCGTGAGTGAATGCCGGTCGATGGTGGCACGGACGCGGCCAGGTCCTCGACGAGATGGGTGACAGGGGGGTTCATCGTGATCGTCCTCCGGTTGGGAACGACCTCGCCGGCGGGCCGCATGTCGCGCGACCCGCCGGCTGGTCCGCGTCGTGTCAGTGACCGCCCGCCGCGTGGGGGGCGTTCTCTGTGCGCAGCAGGCCCACCGCGCCCTTGGCGGCGTTCGTGAAGTCGTGCGTGACGAAGGGGTATGTGCCCTCCTCGTCGAGACGGAACTCGGCGATGGCACCCTGCGAGGCCGAGAGGTTCAGCGACTGCAGACCGACCTGCTCGTTGGCGGGGTTGCCGTCGATCCAGACGCGGTCGAAGATCGTGCCGACCACATGGAAGGCGCTCCAGGTGTTCGGGCCGGCGGCGAGGACGAAGGCCCGGATGCGCTCGCCCTTGCGGACGACGATCGGATCGTCCTTGTACTGGCCCGCGTAGCCGTTGAAGGCGACGACATCGGGTATCGCGGTCATCAGCTTCTCGTTGTCGGCCGGCAGGCCGGGCGTGTCGGAGGGGTAGAACTCGGACTGGACGAAGGCCAGCTCGCGGTCGACCGGCGGGAGTCCCCCTTCGGGCTCGACGATGATCATCCCGTACATGCCGTTGGCGATGTGATGCACGACCGGGGCGGTGCCGCAGTGATACATGAACACGCCGGGCGAAGTGGCGGTGAAGCTGAAGGTGAACGACTCGCCGGGCGCGACATCGCGGAAGGCCCGGTCGGGGGCGATCCGTGCGGCGTGGAAGTCGATCGAGTGGGGGAGCGTGCCCGAGTTGGTGATCGTCGTCTTCACGGTGTCGCCGACGCGTACCCGGATGACGGGCCCGGGGACCTGGTCGCCGAAGGTCCAGATCTTCACGACCTTCCCGGGGGCGATCTCGGCGTTCCTCTCGGTCATGTCCAGGTGGATCGAATGGACCTTCGCGGGCCGGTAGGCGGGTACGGCGGCTCCCATCGTGTTCTTCGGGGCCGTGATGTCCTCGGCGGCCGGTGCGGCCGCGGATGCCGCCTGCGCGGTCTCATGCGCAGCGCTGTCATGTGTGGTCTGTCCCTCCGCGACGGCCGGCCGGGCCGTCCCGTCGCCGGCCTCCTCGGCGCTCGGTATCCCGTAGACGAGTCCCGTTCCTGTCAGGGCGAAGGCGGCGACCGCCAAGACGACAAGGCGTCCGGGGCGGGCGGGTCTGGAAGGGTCTCGGGGCGGGCGCATTGTGGGCCTCTTTCGGGAGTCGCCCGCGTCGGGCGATATTTTTTCTGCGTTGTGATGTAATAAAAACACATGGCCGGCAATTTAAACACCCAAAAGCAGAAAAAAGATTTCGGGGGCGACGAACGTCACCCGGGGCTGTCGCCTCAGGAGGCCGGGGCCCTCGCCCATCCTTCCCGCGGGCGCATCGCAGAGGCGCTCGGCAAGGCGCCCGCGGGGCTGACGGTGGCCGACCTCGCCGACCGCATCGGTCTGCACCACAACGCCGTGCGCCAGCACCTG
>JBKHVQ010000391.1:0-1874 GCA_046569985.1 Thermoleophilia bacterium
GGGGCGGCGGCGATGATCGTCGAGCCCGTCGCGGGTAACATGGGCGTCGTCCCACCGGCCGACGGCTACCTGCGGACGCTGCGCGAGGCCTGCGACCGCACGGGCGCCCTGCTGATCCTCGACGAGGTGATCACCGGCTTCCGCGTGGCCCGCGGCGGCGCGCAGGAGCGCTACGGCGTGCGCGCCGACATCACCTGCTTCGGCAAGATCATCGGCGGCGGCCTCCCGGTCGGCGCCTTCGGCGGCGGCGCGGACGTGATGTCGCAGCTCGCCCCGGAGGGCCCCTGCTACCAGGCCGGGACCCTGTCGGGGAACCCGCTGGCCACCGCCGCGGGACTCGCGGTGCTGGCCGCGCTCGGCGAGCCCGGCGTCTACGAGCGCCTCGACGAGGCGGGCGCCGCGCTGCAGGACGCCGTCGAGAGCTCGGGCGCCCCTGTGACGATCAACCGGGTCGGCTCGATGCTGACACCCTTCTTCGCCCCCGGGCCGGTCACGGACCACGCGTCGGCCACGGCCTCCGACACCGGACGCTACGGGGCCTTCGCCCGCCACCTCCTGGCCAACGGGGTGTATCCGCCACCGTCCCAGTACGAGGCGTGGTTCATGGGCCTCACCCACGGGGAGGACGAACTGCGGGTGCTGCGCGAGGCGCTGTCCCGCGCGGCCGAGGAGATCGGGTGAGGGACGCGCTCGCCGCCGAGCCGGCGCTCGCGCAGGCGCTGATCGACCCGGCGGCCGGGCCGCTGCTGTCCCCCCACATCACGCCGCCGCTCACCGCCTGGCAGGCGGAGGGCCTCGACCTGATCCTCGAGGGCTTCCTCCTGCACCACGGGCGCCCGCGCCACCTCAGCCCCGTCGACCAGGCCGCCGCGGTGCTGGCCGGCGACTACTGCTACGCACAGGGCCTGATCCGCATCGCCGACGCCGGCGAGCTCTTCCACATCCGCGCGCTGGCCGACCTGATCGCCCTCGGCGCCGGCCTCGTCGCGGCGGACGAGCGGGATGTCGTCCCGCTGCTGTGGCGCGCCACGGCGGCGGCGATGGCCGCGCGCGGCGGGCCCGGCGAACGGATGGCCTGCGCCCTGCACGCCGCCGCGTGCGACCACGTGCGCGCGGGGGACATGCCCGCCGCGCGGGCGGCCCTGCGGGAGCTGGGCGCCCTGATCCCGGCCACCCCCGAACTCACCGAGGTGCTCACGTGAAGTCCCTCCGCGACTGGATCGCAACGCTGGAGAAGGCCGGTGAGCTCGTGCGCGTCGACGCGCCGGTCGATCCGCACCTCGAGATCACCGAGATCGCCGACCGTCTCACCAAGGCCCGCGGGCCGGCCGTGCTGTTCACCGATGTGATCGGCTCGGAGCTGCCGGTGCTCATCAACCAGTTCGGCACCGAGCGGCGCATGAAGATGGCGCTGGACACCGACAGCCTCGACGCCGTCGGCGAGCGCATCGAGACCCTCATGGACCTCCAGCCGCCGCAGGGCGTCGTGGCCAAGGTGAAGGCCCTCGGGAAGCTCAAGGAGCTGGCCTCTTTCACCACCAAGAACGTGCGCGACGCGCCGTGCCAGGAGATCTGGCTCGACCGGCCCAACCTCGACCTGCTGCCGATCCTGCACTGCTGGCCCGACGACGGCGGGCCCTTCATCACGCTGCCGATGGTCTTCTCGCGCGATCCGGTCACCGGGGCGCGCAACTGCGGCATGTACCGCATCCAGAAGGTCGACGCGACCACCGCGATGATGCACTGGCAGATCCACAAGGACGGGGCCGCCCACCTGCGCGACTCGTCCGGGCGGGTCGAGGTGGCCGTCGCGATCGGGACCGACCCGGCCGTGACCTACAGCGCCACGGCGCCGCTGCCGCCCCACCTCGACG
>JBKHVQ010000392.1:0-5963 GCA_046569985.1 Thermoleophilia bacterium
GGCTGCGCCGCCCACCAGGTCGCGAAGGCGGCGAGGGCCTCGCCTGCGGGCCCCGGCGGGAGCGATCGCGCGTCCTCGAGGATCTCGCCCCGCAGGGCGATCACCTCGGGGTCGGGGTACCTCAGCACTTCCGAGATGAGCGCGAACGAGCCCATCAGGCGACCCCGGGGGCGGGCGTGCCGCCGCCGCATCCGCACGACCCGCCTCCGCAGCCGCCGCCGACCGGGGCGGGCGAGGTCTGCACGACCGGGGCCGGTTCGTGGGCGGCGGGGGCCGCCGGGAGGTGGAAGTCCTCGACGGACATCGCCGCGGCTCCCGCGGGGGTGCGCTCGCCGACATGGTCGACACCGCACGCGCCGGGGCCGCCGGCGAAGTCCAGACCGCATGCGCCCTGCTGGACGGCGAGGTCGCCGGCGAACTCGGCGTGCGCGGTCGGGATCACGAAGCGCTCGTCGTACTTGGCGAGCGCGAGCAACCGGTACATGTCCTCCATGTCCCCGACGCTCATCCCCACCGACGCCGCGATCGACGCGTCCGCCTCTCCACCGAGGTTGCGCTCGCGCATGTAGCGGCGCATCGCGGCGAGCTGCTTGAGCACGGTCCGCACCACCTCGTCATCGCCCGCCGCGAGCAGATTCGACAGGTACCGGATCGGCACGCGGAGGTTGTCGATGGCGGGGAAGACATCGTCAGGGTCCGCCGGGCTGCCCTCCCCCTCGATCACGCCCATCACAGGTGACAGCGGGGGCACGTACCAGACCATCGGCAGCGTGCGGTACTCGGGGTGCAGCGGCAGCGCCACCCGGTAGCGCATCGCGAGGGCGTACACGGGCGAGCGGCGGGCCGCCTCGATCCAGTCGGCGGGAATCCCGTCGCGCTCAGCCTGCCGGCGCACCTCCGGGTCGTCCGGGTCGAGGAAGACGCTCAACTGCGCATCGAGCAGATCCTTCTCGTCGGCGACCGACGCGGCCTCCTCCACCCGATCCGCGTCGTAGAGAACGACGCCGATGTAGCGGATCCGCCCGACGCAGGTCTCGGAGCAGATGGTGGGCATACCCGCCTCGATGCGCGGGTAGCAGAGGGTGCACTTCTCGGCCTTGCCGGACTGCCAGTTGAAGTAGACCTTCTTGTACGGGCAGTTCGACACGCACATGCGCCAGCCGCGGCAGGCCTCCTGGTCGACCAGGACGATGCCGTCCTCCTCGCGCTTGTACATCGCGCCCGATGGGCACGACGCGACGCACGACGGGTTGAGGCAGTGCTCGCAGATGCGCGGCAGGTACATCATGAAGACGCGCTCGTACTCCATGCGCACCGCGTCCTCGATGCCCTTGAGGTTGGGGTCCGCCGGCGCGTTCTCGGGCGCACCCGCCAGATCGTCCTCCCAGTTCGGGCCCCACTCGATGTCCATCGGTTTGCCCGTGATGGCCGAGTGCGGCCGCGCCACCGGCTGGTGCTCGGAGGGAGGCGCCGTGGTCAGGTGCTCATAGTCGTATGTGAACGGCTCGTAGTAGTCGTCGATCGAGGGCAGGTCCGGGTTGAAGAAGATGTTGAACAGGCGCCGGGAGCGCGCCCCGCTCTTCAGGTCGAGCTTGCCCTTGCGGTTGAGTTCCCAGCCGCCGTTCCACTCCTCCTGGTCCTCCCAGCGCTTCGGGTACCCGACGCCGGGCTTCGTCTCGACATCGTTAAACCACATGTACTCGGCGCCGCTGCGGTTGGTCCACACGTTCTTGCACGTGACGCTGCAGGTGTGACACCCGATGCACTTGTCGAGGTTCATCACCATGCCGACCTGGGCCTTGATGCGCATCAGTACTCCACCTCCGACTGGCGCTTCCGGATCACGGTCAGCTCGTCACGTTGCGATCCGGTCGGCCCGTAGTAGTTGAACCCCCAGCTCAGCTGCGCGTAGCCACCGATCATGTGCGTGGGCTTGATGGAGATCCTCGTCAGCGAATTGTGCGTCCCGCCGCGCGTGCCCGAGATCTCCGACAGCGGCACGTTGATGTGGCGATCCTGGGAGTGGTACATCATCGAGGTGCCCTCGGGGATGCGGTGCGAGACCACCGCCCGGCATGCGACGACCCCGTTGCGGTTGTAGGCCTCGATCCAGTCGTTGTCGGCCACGCCGATCCGCTCGGCGTCCACCGGGCTCATCCAGATCACCGGGCCGCCGCGGAACAGCGTCAGCATGTGCAGGTTGTCCTGGTAGGTCGAGTGGATCGACCACTTGGAGTGCGGGGTGAGGTATTTGAGGGTGACCTCGGCGACCCCGTCTCCGATCTCCTGCGAGCCGAGGTGGCGGCCCAGGTTGACCGGAGGCCGGTAGGCCGGGAGCCCCTCGCCGTACTCCAACATCCACGGGTGATCGATGTAGAAGTGCTGCCGGCCCGTGAGCGTGCGGAAGGGGACCTCCCGCTCGATGTTGATGGTGAACGGCGAGTAGCGCCGCTCGCGGCTCTCCATCCCGGACCATTCGGCCGAGGCGTGGACCTTGCGCGGCTGGATCTGCGTCTCGCCGTACGAGATGCGGACGTCCGCCGACTCTTCCGCCAGGTCGGCGAGTTGGTTGCCGGTCTGCTTCTCCAGGGCCTGGAAGCTCTCGCGGGCCAGGCGCCCGTTGGTCGTACCCGACAGCATGAGGATCGTCTCGCAGACCTGGTCGGCGCGCTCCATGCGCGGACGCCCGTCGGCGGGGCCGCCGCGCACGGCCCCGTGAGCCGCCCGCAGGTCCTCGACCTCGACATCGGGCGTCCAGGACACGCCTTTCCAGGCCGTGCCGGCCTTCTCGACCAGCGGCCCCAGGGCCGTCATGCGGGCGTGGAGGGCGGGGTAGTCGCGCTCCACCGGGATGAGCTTCGGCATCGTCTCGCCGGGGATCGGATCGCACTCCCCAAGCTTCCAGTCGCGCACCGGGGCGGCGATCTGGGCCAGCTCGTCGGGGGTGTCGTGCAGCAGCGGCGCCGCGACCAGGTCCGTCTGGACCCCGAGGTGGCGCTCCGCGAGCCGCGAGAACGACTCACTCAGCCGCACGAAGATGTCCCAGTCGGTCTTCGTCTCCCATGGCGGTCCGATCGCCGGCGAGAACGCGTGCACGAACGGGTGCATGTCGGTGGATGAGAGGTCGTGCTTCTCGTACCAGGTCGCCGCGGGCAGGACGACATCCGAGTGCAGGCAGGACCCGTTCATGCGGAAGTCGAGGGTGACCAGCAGGTCGAGTTTCGCGGTGGCCGCCTGGTCGCGCCAGACGACCTCCTCGGGGCGCATCTCCGGCGGGGATTCCTCGCTGCGCACCGCCGCCGTGTCGACGCCGAGCAGGTGCTTCAGGAAGTACTCGTGGCCCTTGCTGGACGACCCGAACAGGTTCGAGCGCCACAGCGTCAGCACGCGCGGGAAGTTCTCGGGGGCGCCGGGGTCCTCCGCGGCGAACCGCAGGCGTTCGGCCTTCAGTTCCTGCACCACATAGTCGGCGGGGCTCATGCCCGCCTCGGCCGCCTCGCGGGTGAGGTCGTGCGGGTTGCGGTCGAAACTCGGGTAGGCCGGCAGCCAGCCCATGCGGGCGGCCTTGGCGTAGAGATCGGCGAAGTGAGCCCCCTTGAGCTGCCCGTCCCCGAGTGGCGACGCGAACTCGTCGGCCTTCACCGGCTCGTAGCGCCACTGCTCGGTCGCGAGGTACCAGAACGGGGTCGCCGCCTGGTGCCGGGGCGGGCGGTTCCAGTCGAGGGCGAACGCCACCTGGGAGAAGCCGGTGATCGGACGCACCTTCTCCTGGCCGACATAGTGCGCCCAGCCGCCGCCGTTCACCCCCTGGCAGCCGCAGAGGACGACCAGGCTCAGCATCGCGCGG
Organism: Thermoleophilia bacterium; assembly: GCA_046569985.1. Lineage (GTDB taxonomy): Bacteria > Actinomycetota > Thermoleophilia > Miltoncostaeales > Miltoncostaeaceae > JAVJSF01. The sequence goes on from JBKHVQ010000392.1 coordinate 3,848, forward strand.
TAGATCTGGTCGGAGTGGTACCAGTGGTTGGTGCCGGCACCCATGACGATCATGGAGCGACCGTGGGTGCGCTCGGCGTTGCGGGCGAACTCGCGGGCGATGCGGGCGACGGTCTCCGCGTCGACGCCGGTGAGCTCCTGCTGCCAGGCGGGCGTGCAGGGCTCGGGGTCATCGAGACCGGCCGGCCATTCGCCCGGCAGGCCGTCGCGAGCGACGCCCAACTGGGCGGCCAGCAGGTCGAAGACGGTGGTGACCAGGTGCCCGTTCACGCGCCGGGCCGGGACACCGCGGCGCATCACGCCGCCGCCATCGGTCTCGCCGATGTCGAAGCGGGGCAGGTCGACCGCGACCATCTCCTCGTGGGCACCCATCATCGTGATCGCCGGGTCGACCTGCTCCAGGTCGAGGTTCCAGCGGCCGGCGCCCTCCTCGCCCCAGCGGAATCCGATGGACCCGTTGGGCACGGCGTGGGTGCCGGTGGCCGCATCCCAGACCACCGTCTTGGCCTCGGGGTGCGCGCCCGACTCGCCCACGTCCGACGCGCGCAGGAACGCCCCGGCGACGTGGGCGTCGCCGCGCTCGTCCAGGCGGACCAGGAACGGCAGGTCGGTGAAGCGCTTGGCGTAATCGGAGAAGTACGGCGTCTCCCGCTCGACGAAGAACTCGCGCACGATCACGTGGGCCATCGCGAGAGCGAGCGCACCGTCGGTGCCGGGCTGGGCCGCGAGCCAGTCATCGGCGAACTTCGTGTGGTCGGAGTAGTCCGGCGAGACGACGACGGTCTTCTGTCCCCGGTAGCGCGCCTCGGTCATGAAGTGCGCGTCCGGGGTGCGGGTCATCGGGACGTTGGAGCCCCACATCATCAGATAGGACGCGTTCCACCAGTCGGCCGATTCCGGGACGTCGGTCTGGTCGCCCCACACCTGGGGAGAGGCGGGAGGCAGGTCCGCGTACCAGTCGTAGAAGCTCGTCAGCACACCCCCCATCAGCGAGTAGAACCGCGACCCGGCCGAGTACGAGGCCATCGACATGGCGGGGATCGGCGAGAAACCGACAAGACGGTCGGGACCCCAGCGCTTGATCGTGTGCACGTGCGCGGCGGCCACCATGTCGGCCACCTCGTCCCAGGACGCGCGCACGAAGCCGCCCTTGCCGCGCCGGGAGGTGTAGGCGTCGCGGGCCTCGGGGTCGTCGACCAAGGACGCCCAGGCGTCGACCGGGTCACCGGTCGCGGCGAGACGCTCGCGGTATGCCGACAGCAACTCGCCGCGCACATAGGGGTAGCGCACACGCAGCGGCGAGTAGACATACCAGGAGAACGAGGCGCCCCGGGGGCAGCCGCGCGGCTCGTAGTCGGGGACCTCGGCGCCGTTTGTGGGGTAGTCGGTGGCCTGGGTCTCCCAGGTGACGATGCCCTCCTTGACGTGCACCTTCCAGGAGCACGATCCGGTGCAGTTCACCCCGTGGGTGGACCGCACGACGCGGTCGTGTTGCCACCGGTCGCGGTAGGCCGACTCCCAGTCACGCGAGCGGCGCGAATCGAGGGCGCTCCACGCGCCGCCCGCGCCGTTCGCTCCACGGAAGAAACGCAGGCGTGAACGGGTCATTGCCATCGAGGCTGCACCCCCAGGGGAAGGTTTGCTGGCGCCCGCCGCGCGGTCGCGCGGGAGGGTGCCGATCGTCGGGATACGGCGCTCGCGTCAGGTCGGCAACTCCGAGGGTCTCCCTGCGGTTCCGGGAGCCGAGAGCGGCAGTTGAACACGATTGCGCTATCCATCTACTTACTTCTACGCTAAAGAGCGCGTCGAATAAATCGGGCGAACGTCACAACGTCGACGCCGACCCCGGCACATCGGGCCACGCCGCCCACTCGGCGCGGGCGCGACCGGGGAGGATCGCTCGATCGCTTGGACGCGGCGGCCCCGCGAACGGCCGAGGGCCCGCGCGGTCACGGAGCCCCCGGGTGATGGCGAGACCCAGACTCGAACTGGGGACACCACGATTTTCAGTCGTGTGCTCTACCAACTGAGCTATCTCGCCGCGCCCGCCTGGTGGCGGGTCAGGGAACGGTAAGGGCCGCTGCCCGGGGAATCAACCCCGCGCCTGCCCGCGCGCT
>JBKHVQ010000393.1:0-2770 GCA_046569985.1 Thermoleophilia bacterium
GTCGTAAGTACCACGGTGGTACCACGGCGCTCGGGCGGCAACTCCACCGCCAACAGAAAAGGCCCCGATTTGCGGGGCCTTTTCGCTACTCCTCGGGCAGGACTCGAACCTGCAACCCTTCGGTTAACAGCCGAATGCTCTACCATTGAGCTACCGAGGACCGTTGCTGCCGGAGCATTGTATCGGACCACGCCACCGGTGAGGTGAGCGCCGGGTCACCCTCTTGGGGCGCGCAGCGTGTGCAGGCGGATGACCGGGCCGGCCTCATCCACCCGCGCCGAGTGGCGGATGTCGCGTGTCGCGTGCGACCAGCCGGCCGCGGCGAGCCGGTCGGTCAGCTCCACCGAGTGAGGCCTGCGCGGGTCGGCGATCACGACCTCGGTATGCGAGCCGGCCAGGGGCGGCAGCAGGGCGGCGAGGGCGATGCCGTTGCGCTGCTCGTAGAGCACGTCCGCGCCGACGATCAGATCGAATGGCGCGCGCGCGACCAGCGCCGCCGGCGGGCTCCTCCAGTCGACCAGCATCGTCTCGATGGTCGCGCCGTTGCTGTCGGCGTTCGCCCGCGCGCACCCGAGCGCCTCCCCGTACCAGTCGGTCGCCAGCACCCGCGCCCCGCCGAGTGCCGCGACGATCGCGGGCAGCCCCACCCCGCAGCCCAGTTCCAGCACCCTCATGCCGGCGAGATGGCGCGCGGCGAGCTCGGCGGCGAGCATGCGGGCGCTGGGCCACAGGTCCGCCCAGTACGGCAGGCGCTCATCGCGCGCGTAGTCGTCCTCGTCGATGAGGTCCTCCGCCGCGCGCGGATGGGCGATGAGCAACTCCCGCCCGGCGACCCTCACGGTGTCGGTGACCAGATCGGCGGTGTCCGCGGTGGTCGGGGTCTCGGCCATCCGCGGAACGCTACCCGCCTGCGCTATTGTGCACCGGTCTTACGCCATTTCTTGAGGAGCAACGCATGAGCGAGACGGACGAGACGGCGGTGGTCGAGGAGGCCGCCGGCGAGGCTGCCGCGGAGGCCGTCGCCGAGGCTGCCCCCGAGGCCGTCGCGCAGGAGGGGCCCGCAGCCGACGAGCAGGCGGCCGTCGATGCCGAGGCCATCGCCGTGTTCGAGGCGCCCGCCGGAGCCCGCCAGGCCCGCGTCTACCTGTGTGAGCGCGGCCACCGCACGGTCACCCTGTGGAGCACGCCCGCCAACTGCCGGGCGCACATCAACCGCCGCGACGAGTGCGGTCGCCAGCTCTACCCGATCGGCGAGCTGCCCGATCAGGTGCAGAAGGCGCTCAACCCGTTGAAGGCGTCGAAGAAGGCCTCCAAGAAGGGCTGAACCCCCGCTCGGGTGGAGGTGACGGGCGCGGCGCATGCCGCGCCCGTCGTCGTTCACGGACCGGTGGCGGTGCTCAGCCGGCCTCGGCCACCTCGACCATGCGCCGCATCTCGGCGAAGCCCGGCTCCCATACGTCGGGCGCCTCGAGGTCCACTCCCAGGCGCGCCAGCAACTCGGCGGGAGGCGCGGAGCCACCGGCCGACAGGAAAGCCAGGTAGTCGTCCACGAACTCCGCGCCGCGCTCGCGGAAACGCGCGTAAAGCGCCAGCGTCGTGAGGTGCGCGAAGACATAGGCGTAGGTGTAGAAGCGCGTCGAGATGAAGTGGGGGATGTACGACCACCCCAGCCGGTAGCGCTCGGGCAGGGCGAGCGCGTCGCCGTAGTAGCGCACGTTCTCCTCGAACCAGATCTCCGAGAGGCGATCGGCGGTCAGCGTGGAGCCCTCGGCCCGCATCGCGTACGCGCGCTGCTCGTAGCGGGCGAGCACCGTCTGGCGGAACACCGTGGCGAATGAGCCCTCGAGGCGCTCCGAGATCAACGACCGGCGGGTCGCGGGGTCGGACTCCGTGGCCATCAGGTGGTCGAATGTGACCAGCTCGGCGAACGTCGAAGGCACCTCCGCGAGCGCCAGGCCGGTACCGGTCGACAGCGCGGTCTGCTCGGCCCCCGCCAGGGTGAAATGCATGCCGTGGCCCAACTCGTGGGCCAGGGTCATCACGTCGTCCATGCGGTCGGTGAAGTTCATCAGCACATACGGGGAGGCATCCTGCGCCACCGGTGCGCAGAAGGCTCCTCCGCGCTTGCCCGCGCGCGGCTCGGCATCGATGCGCCGCTCCGCGAAGAAACCCCCGGCGATCTCGGCGACGCGCGGCGAGAAGCGGCCGAACGACCGGTCGATGAGGGCGCGCGCCTCGGGGAACGCCACTGCGCGCGACTCGCCGATCGGCGCGTACTGATCGTGCAGCTCCAGCTTCTCGATGCCGAGGAGGCCCGCCTTGATACGGAACCAGTCATGGGCGACCGGATAGTTGCGCTCCACCGCGTCGAGCATCCCGTCGACCACGGGGCCGGGCAGCTCATTGCGCAGGTGGGTCGGTTCCATGGGCCCCGCGTAGCGGCGCAGCCGGTCCATCGCCAGTCGGTCGCCCACCAGGGTGTCGTAGCAGTGGGCCAGGGTGCCGGCGTGCGGCTCAAGGCCGACATACAGCGCCTCCAGCGCGCGCCGCCGCAGGTCGCGGTCGGGATCGCGCACGTGGGCGAGCAGCCGGTCGATCGTGTGCGGCTCGGGTCCCTCTCCGGCGTCGAACTCGACCTCCAGCGTGGAGGTGATCTGCCCGAAGAGCGTCTGCCACGCGCTGGTCGCCGCGGGGCTGCGCTCCGAGAGCATCCGCTCCTCGGGCTCCGACAGCGTGTGCGGCGCGAAGCGGCGCAGGGCGACGAGGTAGT
>JBKHVQ010000394.1:0-8039 GCA_046569985.1 Thermoleophilia bacterium
CGCGCCGGATCGAGGGGACGGTCGTCGATCACGGCAGTCCCGCGATCTCCGCGCCGCCGGAGAGCAGCCTCCACGACGCCCTGCTCCCGCTCGCGGGGGCCGGCACGCACCGCGTGCCCGAGGGCATCGCCGACACGGCCGGCGCGGCCGCCCCGCTCAAGGCGCTGGCCGGCGGTATCGACATCCGCCGTGCCGTGCGCCTGCGCGCCCTGCGCCCGTCGTCGTCCGGATACGAACTGGGCGACGAGCAGGGCAACGCGCACGGCACCGCCGACGCGGTGATCGTGACGGCTCCGGCGCCGCAGGCCGCCGACCTGCTGGGCGAGAGCGGCGAGCCCGCCGAGCGCGTGGAGGCGCTGCGCTCGCTGCGGTACCTGCCCGCGGTGATGGTGCTCGCCGGGATCCACGGCGACGCCGGGGGCGGACCGCTGGCCGTGCCCGGCGGGTCGGCGCTGGCGGCGGTGCGGGTGGAGACCGACAAGGGCCGCGCGCCGATCGACGGCGTGGCGCCGGTGGTTGCGCGCCTCGCCGACCACCTGGCCGCGGAACTGCTGGACGCCTCCGACGAGGCGGTGCTGGCACAGGCCCTCCCCGCCCTCGCCGCGCTGCTCGGCCCCGCGGGCGCCGGCCCGGCCTGGGTGCAGGTGAAGCGCTGGCGCTACGCGGTGCCCGACGGCCACCTCGACGCCCGTGCGCTGAACCCCGTCGGAGTGCGCATCGTGCTGGCCGGCGACAGCCTCACCGGCGCCGGATTCGGCGCCGCCGACCACGCGGCCGTGTTCGCATCGGGCATCGTCGCGGTGGGGATCGCCGAGGCGGCGCTTCGCGCCCGCGCCCGACCGGCCGCATCGGGGTAGATTCACACGGCGGGCCCCGGCCCGCGCTCGGCAGACGGCCGCCGATGCGGGCGGCCCCACCCGGAGGTCACCTTCGATGCGACCCACCCGAGTCCGGCGCTCCCCGATCGCCGTGGCGTTGCTCGCCATGCTCACCGCGATGGCCCTGCTGGCTGCGGCCGGGTGCGGCGGGGACGACGGCGACGGCCCCGGCGCCGCCGTCGACCCGGCCCTGGTGGCCGACGTCCAGGCCGCCGCGGAGGTGGCGACCGGCGCCACCTTCACCGAGGCGACCCCGCCCGAGGGTGGCGCCGACGAGGGTGTCGGCGCGGTACTGACCAGCGGGTCCGACCCTCAGAACGGTCAGCGCATCGTGATCTCCATCGGCACGGGCGACCGGCCGAACGCGATCAGCGAGGAGATGAAGGCCGAGCTCGGCGAGCTGGCGAATTTCGATGTGACGACCGGCAGCAGCGAACTGGGCTGGGGAACCAAGGTGATCAAGGGCCTCGACACGCCGATCTACATCGTCTATTTCGCCGAGGCACCCACCAAGGAGGAACTCGACCAGGTCGACCGCTCGGATGAACTGAAGGCGGCGATGAGCTCGTTCGGTTTCTCCGAGTAGACGCGTTACAGCGCCGGCCCCGGCGAGCCGGTAGACAGCGGGGGTGAGCGGTCACCCTCCACTGTCGCGGCGCCTCGGCACGCGCGATGCCGTGATGATCGGCCTCGGCTCCATGATCGGAGCCGGGGTGTTCGCCGCCTTCGCCCCGGCCGCCGAGGCGGCGGGGGCCGGCCTGCTGATCGGGCTGGTGCTCGCCGCGGTGGTGGCCTACTGCAACGCGACGGCCTCGGCGCAACTGGCCGCCACGTACCCGGAGTCGGGCGGCACCTATGTCTACGGCCGCCGGTGCCTCGGCCCCTGGTGGGGGTTCGTCGCGGGCTGGGGGTTCGTGATCGGCAAGACCGCGAGCTGCGCGGCGATGGCGCTCACATTCGCGGCGTACGCGGTGCCCGAGGCGTGGCGGCGGCCCGCGGCCGTCGCGGCGGTGGTCGCGGTCGCGCTCGTGAACCGGGCGGGAATCACGCGCACCGCCCGCGTCGCCGGCATCCTGGTGGTGTTCGTGCTGGCCGCGCTGGCGCTGGTCGTGACGCTCGTTGTGGACGGCACGGCCGGCGGCGAGGGGGCCGCCGGTGACATGCTCACCGGGCAGGGCGGCGCCTACGGCGTGCTGCAGGCCGGGGGTCTCGTGTTCTTCGCGTTCGCCGGCTACGCCCGCATCGCGACCCTGGGCGAGGAGGTGCGCACGCCGCGGACGACGATCCCGCGGGCGATCGTGGTGGCGTTGGGGATCGCGGTGGCGGTGTACGCGGCCGTCGCGCTCGCGGCCCTGGCCGCACTGGGGGCCGCCGACCTCGCCGGCTCGGAGGCGCCCCTCGCCGACACGGTCCGCGCCGTCGGTGCGGACTGGGCGGTGCCGCTGGTCACCGCGGGCGCGGCGGTCGCCGCCCTGGGCGCCCTGCTGGCGCTGCTTGCGGGCGTGGGGCGCACGACGCTGGCGATGGCGCGCACCGGCGACCTCCCGCGCCCCCTGGCCGCGGTCGACCCGCGCCGCCGCGTGCCGTGGCGCGCCGAGGCGGCCGTCGCGGTGGCGGTGGTGGTGCTGGTCGCGAGCGTCGACCTGCGCGGGGCGATCGGTTTCTCGTCGTTCGGCGTGCTCGTCTACTACCTGGTCGCGAACCTGTCGGCGTGGCGCCAGCCCGCCGACGAGCGCCGCTTCCCGCGCGTCCTGCAGGTGCTCGGGGCGGCGGGTTGCGCGTTGCTGGCGGTGACCCTGCCCTGGACCACGGTCGCGACGGGCGCCGCGGTGCTCGCAGCGGGCATCCTGTGGCGCATGTGGAGACTGCGCACCGGCCGGGCGGAGCCGGCGTGACCGGCACGCCCGAGGTGGTGGTGCTCTACGACGGCGCATGCCGCTTCTGCCGGTTCTCGGCCGCGGCGATGGCCGCCTGGGACCGCGCGGGCCGCCTGGCGATCGTGCCGTTCCGCGACCCGCTGGGTGCCGCGCTGGCGGCGCGGCTGCCCGAAGGCGAGCGCCACGGTTCGGTGCATGCCCGCGGACCGGACGGCCGGATCGCGAGCGGTCCGGCGGCCCTCGCGCTGATCCTGTCGCGGCTCTCCGGCGGGCGGGCGCTGCGCGCCGCCGGCGTTCATCGCCTCTACTGGCCCGTCGCCCGGCGGCGGGGGCGCATCGGGCGACTGGTGCCCGACCTGGCGCCGGTGCGCCGCGTGCCCCCGGCGTGACGATGCGCTTCGGCGGTCTCGACCTGGGTGGGCGCGGCGCGGGAACAACCGCGCTGGCCGTCGTGGAGGAGCGCGGCGGCGACCCGCATCTGGTGAGCGTCGAGGTGGGACCCGACCTGCGCGGCCCGCGCGGCGACGCGGCCCTGGTGCGGGCGTGCGTCGCCGCCGGGGTGACGCGGGCGGCGATCGACGCGCCGCTCAGCCTGCCGCATGCGGTGACGTGCGCGGATGAGCGCTGCGCGCGCTGCCTGGGTGGCGAGGTGTCGCCGGCGACGGGGTCGCGTCGCGCCGACCGGGCGGAGGCGTGGGCGGCCGCCGGGCATCCCGAGAAGCCGCCGATGGCGACGGCGATGATCGCCGGGATCGCCTTCCGGGCGATCCACCTGGCGCGGCGGTTCGCGGTCGCGGGGATCGCCTGCGACGAGACCTGGCCGATGGGCACCTACCGCGCGCTGCTCCGGGCGACCGGGCACACCGGCCCGGTGCCCGACGATGCGCGCCGGCGCGCGCTGGCGGGGGCCGTCGGCGGGCTCGACGGAGTCATCGGCACGGCGGCGATCCCCGCCGGGCCGACCAGGGATGCGCTGGATGCGGTGGCGGCGGCGTTCTGCGCGTGGGCGATCGCGACGGACCGCGCGACGCCGGTCGGCGATCCCGCCGAGGGCGTGATCTGGGTGGCGCCGCGCCCGCCTGGCGTCGCGGAACCCTTCGGGCTCGCTCGAAGGGCGCACGCGCGCAACAATCGCTGACCCGATCTCATGCGAGCGCCGTGTGCGGCCGATGAGAGTCGGCAACCACGAACCCCGGAGCCCGCATGCGCACGGCGCCCGCAGGCCGCGCAGCACCACCCCACGATCCCAACTCTCCCCTCCCGCTCCCCGGGATCGCCGGCGGATGGGCGCGCCGCGGCGGACGGGGAGCGATGCGGCCATGACCGGCGTCGATGTCGCGGCGATCTCGCTGGCGTTCGTGATCCTCGGCGTCGCGGTGTACGCGTTCGCGCGGGCGCATCGCATCGCCGACTCGGCGCGGTCGGCGGCGGCCGAGCAGGCCGCCCTGCGGCGGGTGGCGGTGAGCGTGGCGACGGACCCGGCGGACGCCCTGGCGGCGATCGCGGATGAGGCGACCACGCTGACGGGGGCGTACACGGCGCTGGTGGCGGAGTTCGCGGGCGAGACGGCACGCGCGACGGCCGCGCGGAACGCCCTGAGCCCATATGCGGCGCTCGACTTCCCGCTGACGGGCGACGGCGCCCTGGCGGTCGTGGCGCGGACGGGGCGGGCGGCGCGCATCGACGACTACCGCTCGCTGCCGTCGAGCGACCCGGTGCATGCGGCCGGAGAGTGGGCGAAGTTGCTGGGCAGCGCGGTGGCGGTGCCGGTGCATGTGGGCGGACGCGTGTGGGGTGCGTTGCTGGTGGTGCACGGCAAGCCGCATGCGTTCGCGCCCGACACCGAGAGCCGTCTGGCGTCGTTCGCGGATCTGGTGGTGACCGCGATCAGCAGCGCCGAGGCGCATCGCGAGCTGACGCGTCAGGCGACGACCGATCCGTTGACGGGTCTCACGAACCGGCGCGTGTTCGAGGAGCGCCTTGAGGTCGAGGGTGAGCGGGCGGTGCGCAGCGGGCATCCGCTGTCGTTGCTGCTCCTCGACATCGACCATTTCAAGGTGATCAACGACGCGTATGGCCATGTGACGGGCGACGAGGTCCTGGTGGAGGTCGCGCGGCGCCTGGGCGCCCTGGTGCGCACCCAGGACCTGCTGGCGCGGATCGGCGGTGAGGAGTTCGCGTGGCTGATCACGGACGCCGACGAGGACGTGGCCGTGTCGGTGGCCGAGCGGGCGCGCCGGGCGATCGCCGATGAGCCGTTCGCCGACGTGGGACCGGTGACGATCTCGGCCGGGGTCTGCGACCTCGCCGGGGCGCCCGCCGCCGGCGGCCTGCTGCGCGGTGCCGATGTCGCCCTGTACTGGGCGAAGGAGAACGGCCGCAACCGCTGTGCCCGCTATTCGCAGGCGCGGCACGACCGGTCCGAGGCTCCCTCGCAGGCCGCCTGACCCGCGGCGTCGCGGATCGATGTGGTCCAGTCCCGTGGGTCGTCCGTGGACCCGGGTATCCGACCCCGAAACGGGCGACCACCCATGAGGCGATTCACATGTCCGCCATCGGCGACGCCCTCTCGGGCGCCAGCGTCGCCCAGTTCCCGGAGAACTCCTGAGAGCGGGGTATCCCGATGACGCGCGTCGCCTGGCGCACGGCGTCCGTGCCGGCGCGATCACCCGCACGCGCCGGTAGCATCGCGGCATGAACCCGCGCGCGAGGGTGCGACGAGTGGCAGGGCCCCGGTGAGGCCGCGCTCAGCCGCAGCGCTGCGCGCCGCGGCGTCCGTCCTGGCGGGGGTGGTCGCATACGACCTCACCCAGCGCCGCCACGCGATCCTGCGCAACTTCCCGATCGTGGGACACCTGCGGTACCTGATCGAGGCCGTCGGGCCCGAGCTGCGCCAGTACATCGTCACGGGCAACGACGAGGAGCGGCCCTTCTCGCGCAACGAGCGGCGGTGGATCTACTCCACCGCCAAGAGGCAGAACCCGCACTTCGGCTTCGGCTCCGACGTTGAATGGTCGACGCAGCCGGGGCACGTGCTGATCAAGCACGCCGCCTTCCCCCACGCCGGCGCGGGAGACGGCGACGCCGCCGGCTGGCCGATGCCCTGCGCGAAAGTGCTCGGCGCATCACACGGACGACGGCACGCCTTCCGGCCGCGCTCGGCCGTCAACGTCGCGGGGATGAGCTTCGGCGCCCTGGGGTCGCATGCCATCGAGGCGATCAGCCGCGGCTGCTCCGAGTCCGGGGCACTGCAGAACACCGGCGAGGGCGGCATCAGCCGGCACCACCTGCACGGCTCGGAGATCGTTTACCAGATCGGCACCGCCTACTTCGGCTGCCGCGACGACGACGGCACATTCAGCCTGCCGCGCCTCGTCGAGTCCGTCGACAGGCACCCGGTCCGCGCCATCGAGATCAAGCTCAGCCAGGGCGCGAAGCCGGGCGTCGGCGCGCTGCTGCCCGCCGCCAAGGTCACCCCCGAGATCGCCGAGGCCCGCGGCGTGCCCGTCGGGGTGGACTGCCACAGCCCGCCCGCGCACACCGCCTTCACCAACGTCCCCGAACTGATCGAGTTCATCGAGGCGATCGCGCAGGCCACGGGCCTGCCGGTCGGCATCAAATCGGCGGTCGGCGAGCTCGACCTGTGGCGGGAACTCGCGGCGCGCATGTCCACCGAGCGCGTCGGCCCCGACGTCATCACCATCGACGGCGGCGAGGGCGGCACCGGCGCCGGCCCGCTCGTGTTCACCGATCACGTGGCCCTGCCGTTCCGCCTCGGCATCGGACGCGTCTACCCCATCTTCGCCGACGCGGGCGTCGCCGACCGCGTCGTCTTCCAGGGCTCCGGCAAACTCGGCCTGCCCGAGAACGCCCTGCTTGCGTTCGCCCTCGGCTGCGACATGATCGCCGTCGGCCGCGAGGCGATGATGGCGGTCGGATGCATCCAGGCCCAGCGCTGCCACACCGGCCGCTGCCCCACCGGCGTCGCGACGCAATCCACGTGGCTGCAACGCGGCCTCGTGCCCGACCGCGCCGGCCGGCGGTTGTCGCACTACATCAGCGGGATGCGCGCCGAACTGCTGCGCCTCGCGAACGCCTGCGGGGTCGAGCACCCCGCCCTCGTGCCCGCCCGCCAGATCGAGCTGCTCGACGGCGGGGAGACCGTGAGCGCCGCCGACCGCTTCGGCTACCGCGACGGCTGGGGAGTGCCGAACCGCGCCGACCGCGACGCCCTCATCACCGTCATGCGCGAACTCGACCTCGCCCGGCCCGAGGCCCGGGCGCGGAAGATCCCCACCAGCCCCGGCCAGATGCCGAACATCCCCTGACCGGCGGGGCGCCCCGTCAGTCCGGCGGGGGCGCCACGTGCGGCCACAGCTCCCACGGCCGCTGCGCCGCCTCGCGCACCACGCCGATCATCGCGCCCATCTGCGCACCATCCACCAGGCGGTGATCGAAGGTCAGGCCGAGCTCGATCAGGCGCCGCGGCACCACCTCGCCGTCGACCACCCACGGCCGCCACGACGCGGCCCCCACCGTGACCACCAGCCCGAGATGGGCGAACGGCACCAGCGGGGGGAGTGCCCGCGGCACGTCCCACGCCTCCAGGGAACTCACCAGCACCGAGCCGAACGGGTGCGCAGGCACCCGCAGCCACGGCACGGGCCGCCCGAGGCCACCGGCGACGAAGCCGGCAACGTGCATCCCCGCCCGCAACAGGGGGGCGGGCACATGGGCGGCGACCGCCCTGGCGCGGCCCAGCGCGCCGTCGCGGCCGCGGCGCAGGTCGCGGGCGCCCGAGAACAACTCGCGCGCCACTTCGCGGGGCGACTTGACATCGGCGTTGCGCACGCACACCGCGCCCATGTCACGGCCGCGCGCGATGTCGACCACGAAGCTCACATCCACCTGCTCGCGCGTACGGGCGGCACCCATCACCACGCGCGAGTTCGCTTCGGGCACGCGCCCGAGGCCGCGCGCCAGCGCGCAGCCCACCACGTGCACGAGGCCGACCCCCGCGCCCCGCGCACACCAGCGCTCCGCCTCGGTGATGTCCAGTTCGATCGACCCGTGGGTGACACCGTCGCGCGGGCGTCCCCACGTGCCGCGCGCCACGGCGCTGCGCACACGCGAGCGGCCGCCGGCGCGCACGGGCCGAATGGTGGCTGGCGCTGAGGTGGTCATCTGAGAGGACATACGCGCGGGAGGCCGGCGCGGACGTCGGCCCGCCCTCACGCGCCGGCCCCGCCCGCCGGCGCGGCGGCGGGCGGGGCCGCATCGTCGG
>JBKHVQ010000395.1:0-1615 GCA_046569985.1 Thermoleophilia bacterium
GCGCCGCGGCGATATGGTCCTGCGCGTTCATCAGCCGCCGTCGCGGCATGAACTCACGCAGCCACGCGCCGAAGGGGCGCGTCCCCACCACCCCGTCGAAGCAACTCCACTCCAGGTGGCAGTGGGCGTCGACGAGCCCCGGCATCAGGATGGCCTCGGCACCGAGGTCCTCCAGGCGGGCTCCCGGGTGGCTCTCGCGCAACGCCGCGGCCGGCCCGACCGCGGCTATCGCGCCGTCATCGTCCACCACCACGCCGCCGCCACGGATCGGATCACCGGCGACGGGCAGCACCCACGCGGCACTCAGCAGGCGCACCGGTGCCTCAGGTGCTGTGGTCGGAGTCCTTCGGCCGGGTCGAGGCGGAGGGGGGCTCGATGCCCTCGTCGGGCGCGTCCTTGCCCGTGATCCCCTCCTTGAACTCGCGCGCCCCCGAGCCCAGGCTGCGCGCGATCTCGGGGATGCGCCGCGCGCCGAAGAGCAGCAGCACGATCACGAGGACGATGATGATCTCGGTGGGTCCGATGGCGCAGCCCTCCAACCGTTGGTCTGGCCGTGTCCGGCGGCTGTCCAAACACGGACGCTAGCATGCAGCGGTGCCCTACAGCCCACGACCGACGGTGACGGCGCGGATCGACCCGATCGCCGGTGCGTGGGGCGGTCTGGCGGGCGCCATCGGGCTGATGGCGGGCGCCGGGCGCGACTGGCCCGCGCGCCTCCTGATCACGGCCGTCGCCTTCGGCCTCGGGGGGTTCCTCGCCGGCGTGCGCGCGACGGGGCGCCGTCTCGCCCACGCGGTCGCGTCCTGGGTCGCCGCCTACGCGATCCACGCCGCCTTCATCCTGCTGGCGACCGCGATCGACATCCTCGGGGGCCCCGACGCGCCCGCCCTCCTCGCCGGTGGCGCGAGCGCCTGGGCGATCGCCGCGGGCTGGGCGCTGCTCTGGTCGCTGGCCGGCGCGATGCTGGTCAACCGCTGGCTCGCCCCGGCGGGACGCCGCCGCAACTGAGGGTCGTCAGAAGCCGGTGTTGCGGTGGTAGCGGCTCGCCGTGGGGCCGCGCTGCCCGCCGTACTTGCCCGCGTACGGTGCGTCCACGGGCGTGGTCATCTGCTGGAAGGAGATCTGCCCGATCGGCATGCCGGGGTAGATGGCGATCGGCAGGCGCGCCACGTTGGACAGCTCGAGGGTGATCGTGCCGCTGAACCCCGGGTCGATGTACCCGGCCGTCGAGTGGATCAGCAGCCCCAGCCGTCCCAGGCTCGACTTGCCCTCCAGGCGCGCGACGAGATCAGGCGGGATCTCGACGTACTCCAGGGTCGATCCCAGCACGAACTCGCCGGGGTGCAGGATGAAGCGGCCGCCGTCCTCGATCGCCACCAGCTCGGTGAGGTCCTCGGTGGGCTCACGCGGGTCGATCAGGGGGCGCCGATTGTTGTGGAACACCCGGAACTCGTCCGCGACGCGCACGTCGACCGAGGAGGGCTGCACCAGATCGGCGTCGAAGGGCTCGATGACGAGCCCGCCCGCGGCGACCCTCTCCTTGATTGTCCTGTCCGACAGCACCACAACGCGCGCGAGTGTACTTGTCAGCGGACTCCGGGGTGAGTGCACCGGT
>JBKHVQ010000396.1:0-4307 GCA_046569985.1 Thermoleophilia bacterium
ACCCGCCGGACCTCCCGGAACAGGCCCACCTTGTCCTCGAAGACATTCATGACGTTCATGCTGATCACGATGTCGAAGGAGGCGTCCGGGAACGGCATATCCATCCCGTCGGCCTCCACGAAACGCACCCGGTCGCCGAGTGCCGCCTCGGCGGCCATGCGGTGGGCGATCTCCACGCCGACCGAGTTCACCTCGAGCCCGGTCATGCGGCAGCCGGTGCGCTCGGCGAGGTACAGGGCCGGGCCACCGGTACCCGATCCCACATCCAGGACATCGCTGCCCGGGCCCATCCCGATCATCCCGGCGAAGCGGTCGAAGTACGCGGGGGTCACGAACGACTGCTGGCCGAGGTCGTCGCCGGGCTCCCAGAGATCCTTCCTCAGGGCGCGGTTCGCCGGGCTGTGGATGCGGTGCACCTCCGAGTAGTCGATGCCCTGCGCGCTCTGCGAAGCCATGCTGTCTCCATTCCTCCCGGCGCCGCTCCGGCGCCTCCTCGGCCACCGTAGACCCGCGATCCGCCGGCCGTCCAATACCGATCGGCCGCCCCACTCATCGGGCGAGCCGATCAGTCGTGGGCGTCGCCGCCACCCGCGGCGAGCGAACGCGCGGCGGCGAGGGCCGCGGCGGCGGCCGGTGATGGCCCGTCGTCCCGCCACACCGCGCTGACGCGGCTGACGGCTGCGTCGTCGGTGATCGGCACGGCGACCACGCCGTCCCACGCGACGCCGGCGATCGACGCGGGCCCGATGAACAGGCGATCGGGCAGGCGCGCGAGGCGCGCGAACAGCAACTCCCGGTCGGCCAGACCGGGCAGGGTCTCCAGGGCCGGGCTGAATCCGTGGGCGGCGCACAGGCGACCCGGCAGGTCGTGCAGCCCCGGGGACAGGTCGGCCTGCAGCACGACGATCGTCTGGCCGCGCAGGTCGCCGATGCTCAGCGCGCCGCGACCGGCGAGCGTGTGCCCTGAGGCCATGAAGGCGGCGACGGGCTCCCGCTGGACCGTCTCGGCAACGAGGCGCGGCGCCCCGGTGAAGTCCCGCACGAGGGCGATGTCGGTGTCGCCGCTCAGCACGTCGGCGGCCGCCGACGCGGCGGTGCGGCGGCGGACGACGGCCTCCAGCGCGGGATCCGCCCCGGTGAGCGCATCGAGGATCGCCGGCAGTACCGAGTAGGCGGTGCTCGCCGTGTAGGCGATACGCACCGTGGATGTCGCCCCCTGGATGTCGCGCGCCCTCTCGTGCGCGCGATCGAGCGCCGTGAGCACCGATCGCACATCCCGCAGGTACGCGAGCCCGGCTTCGGTGAGTGACACCGCCCGCGTCGTCCGCGTCAGCAGTGTCACACCGAGGCATCGCTCCAGGCGCCGGACCTGCTCGCTGAGCGACGGCTGCGAGACGTTGAGCCGCTCGGCGGCGCGCGTGAAGCTCAACTCCTCGGCGACCGCGACGAAATAGTGCAGGCGCTGAAGGGTGACGCTCACCCGGCTGAGGCGCGACGGGAGGCCCGGCGCGGGAGGCAGAGGTGACGGTGGGAATCGAACCCACTCATGTCGGTTTTGCAGACCGAAGCGTTCCCATTTCGCCACGTCACCGGGGGCGGATCAGGATAACAAACACCCGGCGCCCGCCCCCGGACGAACGGCCTCAGGCCCGGCGCCGGTAGAGGTGCATCGTGAGCGGCGCGAACACCGCCGTCAGCGCGGCGGCCGCGATGAGCACCGGCACGACATCGCCGGCCGACGCGGTCCCGTCCATCAGGCCGCGCACGGCGGTGACCAGATGGCTGACCGGGTTGGCCTCCACGACCACCTCCAGCGGCTCCGGGAGGGTCTCGGGGTCGACGAAGGCGTTGCTGAGGAACGTCAGCGGGAAGATGGTCATGAAGCCGGCGTTCATCACCGCGCTCGGGCTGCGCATCAGGGTGCCGACCGTCGTGAAGACCCACGCCAGCCCGAAGGCGAAGATGACCACCAGGACGACCGCCCCGGCGACGCCTGCCGCCCCGGCCTCGGGCCGGTAGCCGATCGCCATGCCGACCGCCAGCACCACGACGGCGCCCAGCAGGTAGCGCACGCTGTCGCCGAGCACGGCGCCCACCAGCGGCGCGGGGCGCGGGATCGGCAGCGAGCGGAAGCGGTCGACGACGCCCTTGGTCATGTCGGTGTTGAGGGCCACGCCCGAGTACACCGTGGTGAACAGCACCGACATCACCATGATCCCCGGCAGCAGGAACTGCAGGTACTCCTGCGTGGATCCGGCGATGGCCCCGCCGAACATGAAGGTGAACATCAGGACGAACAGCACCGGGGTCGCCGTCACGTCGATCAGCTGCTCCGGGACATGCTTGATCTTGAGCATCCCGCGCCAGCCGAAGGCGAGGGCCGCGGCGGCTCCGCCGGGACGCGGCGGCCGGTCGCCGGATGCCAGCACCGCCCCGATCCGCACCTCGCTCACGCGATCGGTGGTCGACCCGGTGCTCATCGGACCTCCTCATCGGTCTCGTCCTCGGCAGGGTGTCCCGTGAGCGCCAGGAAGACCTCGTCGAGGCTCGGCTGTCCCACGGAGAAGCCGGCGATCGGCACGCCCGATCGCGCGAGTTCGGCCATCGCCACGGCGGCGCGGTCGGCATCGGCGGAGGGCACCGACAAGGCCGCCGGGTCGTGCTCCATGCGCACCTCCGCACCCAGCGCCCGCCCCAGCAGCTCGGCCGCCGCCGCCCGCTGACCGGCGTCGAGCAGGCGCACGCTCAGCGCACCGCGCCCCACCGAGGCCTTGAGCTGGGCGGGCGTGCCCTCTGCGATCACCTGGCCGCGGTCGATCACCGCGATGCCGTCGGCGAGTTGGTCGGCCTCCTCCAGGTACTGGGTGGTCAGCAGCACCGTGGTGCCCTGCGCCACCAGGGCCCGGACGATGTCCCACACCTGGTTGCGCGAGCGCGGGTCGAGGCCGGTGGTCGGCTCGTCGAGGAACATCAGCTCGGGCGTGACGACGATGCTCGCGGCGATGTCGAGCCGCCTGCGCATCCCGCCCGAGTAGGTCTTCACCAGGCGCCCGGCCGCCTCGGCCAGATCGAACGCCTCGAGCAGCTCCGCCGCGCGCGACTTCGCCCGGGCCCGCGTGTAGCCCAGCAGGCGGCCCAGCAGGACCAGGTTCTCGCGCCCGGTGAGGTCGTCGTCCACCGATGCGAGCTGACCGGTGAGGCTGACCAGGCCGCGCACGGTGTCGGCCTCGGTGACGATGTCGTGCCCCAGCACGCGGGCGTCGCCCGCGTCGGGACGCAACAGGGTCGCAAGCATCCGCACGGTCGTGGTCTTCCCCGCCCCGTTCGGCCCCAGCACTCTGTAGACCGCGCCCCGGGGCACCGCCAGATCGACCCCCGCGACCGCGCGGATGCGGCCGAAGGTCTTCACCAGCCCCGAGGCCTCGATGGCCAGGGTCGAACGCGAGCTCATGGTGGTCCCCCGCATGGTCATGCGCATGGACGTCATCGACGACCCCCCACGCTACGGTATCCGCCCGTGCCGGCGCGACACATGCTCCGCGACCTCATCGTCCCTCCCGCTCCGTTGCCTCACCCCTTACGACCGGGCCGCCGGGCGGAACTCATCGGTGGCGCGGTTTCAGCCGGCGAGCAGGCGCACCAGGGTCAGGTCGGGGTGGTCGCGCCGGATGCTGTCGACATGGTGGTCGGAGCGGAACAGGGCCACGAGCTCCCCGGAGCGGCGCTCGAGCACCTCGACGCCGAGGCGGGAGAGCAGGGCGGCCCCGTCGGGGTCGGTCTCGCGCGCCACCAGCGCGCGCGGAGCGCCGATCTCTATGGGCGCCCCGAACTCGCCCTCCATGCGCGCCTTGGCGACCTCGATCTGCATCGGCCCGACCGCGGCGAGGATCGGCGACTGGTCGCCCTGGCCGACCCGGCGCAGCACCTGGACGACGCCCTCCTGGTCCAGCTCGTCCATCCCGCGCCGGAACTGCTTGTAGCGCGACGAGTCGCGATTGTGGACCACCGCGAAGTGCTCGGGGGCGAAGCGCGGCAGCGGCGGGAAGCGCACCGGGTCGTCGGAGTAGACGGTGTCCCCCGGCCGCAGTCCCGCCGCGTTGACCAGCCCGACGACATCGCCGGGGAAGGCCTCCTCCACCGGGATGCGCTCCTGCCCGAAGGGCTGGTGGGCGTGGCGCAGCCCGAGCGTCTTGCCGGTGGGCTCATGCCGCGCCGTCAACCCGCGCTCGAAGCGGCCCGAGCAGATGCGCATGAACGCGATGCGGTCACGGTGCTTGGGGTCGGTGTTCGCCTGCACCTTGAACACG
>JBKHVQ010000397.1:0-7595 GCA_046569985.1 Thermoleophilia bacterium
GAGACGCGCCGGCGGCTGGTGGAGCAGTCGACGCGAGACCCCCTCACCGGCCTTGCCAACCACCGTGCGTTCTTCGATCGCCTCGACAGCGAGGTCGAGAGGTCCCGGCGCCGCGACCGGCCCCTGAGCATCGTCATCATCGACCTCGACGACTTCAAGCGGGTGAACGACCGCTTCGGCCATCTGGCGGGTGACCGGGTACTGGTGGAGTTCGCGCGGCGCCTCGGCGAGCAGGCGCGTGCCGAGGACACGCTGGGGCGCATCGGCGGCGAGGAGTTCGCCTGGCTGATCCCCGAGGCGGATGCGGCCCAGGCCGTCTCCGCCGCGGAGCGGGCCCGGCGCGTCATCGCGGACGCCCCGTTCGACCATGCGGGACGGGTGACGATGTCGGCGGGGGTCGCGCAGATCGTGACGGGCATGGATGCGCGTGCCCTTGTCGCCGTCGCCGACGCGGCGCTGTACCGGGCGAAGGCGGCTGGCCGGAACCGAACGGTCGCGGCGCCGATCTCCTGAGTCGGCGGTGCCCCGGGCTCGCGCCGGGCCCCACGGATGGCATGATCACGGACATGACCGACGCCGCTGCCCGTCCGGCTTCCACGCCGCGCGGCGATGAACTGCTGGCGGAGGTGCGCCGCGCGCTCGCCGCGGGTGAGATTGCCCGCGCCGACCTGGCCGGGGTGCTGCAGGAGGGCCGCCCCGGTGGGCGCGTGGGCGCCGCCGAGGTGCTGCTGGCGCTCGGCGGCGCCGTGGTCGTGCTGGGGATCGCGCTGATCTACACGACGGCGTTCCTGGCGATGGACGACCGGGCACAGCTCACCACGCCGTACATCTTCCCGCTGGTCTTCCTCGTCCTCTTCGTCCTGCTGGTGCGCCGGCACCGGCCGCTGTGGGAGCGGGAGGTCGGTGCGTTCGTGACCCTCGCGACGCTGGGGATCGCCCTCGCGGCCTCGTACGCGGGCTCCGGGGACGCCGACCCGGAGGCCTGGGGGACGGTCGCCTCGGCGGTCGTCGTGGTGGCATCCGGGCTGATCCTCTGGTTCCACCGGCCGCGCCTGCGCGCAGCGGGCGTGGGCCTGCTGAGCGGCCTGGTCGTCGGGGCGAACTTCGCCGCCGCATGGATCGGGATGTCGGGCGGCGGCTTCCGCTGGCTGGAGCTCGCCCTGGCGGCCGGCTGCCTCGTCGCCGGCCTCGCGTTGCAGCGCTCCTCGCCCGACGCGGCGTCGCTGCCGTTCGCCGCGGCCGTGGCGCTGATCGTCATCGCGGGCGTGATGGGCATCTCCGGCGACTTCGAGGGGGGCGACATCACGGGCCTCAGCGTCTGGCATGTGCTGCTGTCGGTGACGGTCGCGGCGGCGACCGTCGGCGCGGCCGTGACGGGCCAGCCCCTGCTGTGGGTCGCGGCGGCGGGCAGCGCGATGCTGTGGCTGATGATGACGATCCCGGTTGCGGGCACCAGCTTTGGCTGGGCCCTGGTGGTGATCGCGATGGGTCTCGCCCTCGTGGGGATCGCCCTGGTCGCCACCCGATTCAGCCGCCGCATGAGCGCCGTTCGGCCTCCGTCTCATCCGACACCGAGTACGAAGGGACCTGATCGATGACCCTGGACACCGAGCGCGTCGACTGCGTCGTCGTGGGGGCCGGCCTCGCCGGCATGAGCGCCGCGCACCGGCTGGCCACCGCCGGCCTGAGCGTGGTGGTGGCGGAGGCATCCGACCGCACCGGCGGTCGCGCGGCCACCACCTGGGTCGACGGCGCTCCGGTGGACCGGGGCTTCCAGTCGCTGTTCGCCGCGTATCCCGAGACGCGCGACTTCCTGCGCGCGATCGGGATGGGACGCGAGGATTTCGCGCCGTTCTCGCGCGGCGGGGTCTTCCACGACGGGGACACCTGGTCGCGCCTCGCCATGAGCCCGGGCGGGCTGTGGCACTTCAGCGGGCTGCGGCGGGGCGACATCGCGCGCCTGGGACGCCTCGTCGCCGAGGTGGCCGCGCGCTCACCCGCCGCCCTCCTGGCCGGGCAGGAGAAGACGATGACCACGGCGGAGTACCTGAGCCGGCGCGGCTTCTCCGCCACGGCGGTGGATGGCTTCTTCCGGCCGCTGTTCGGGGTGATCACGCTCGATCGCGGCCTGGGTGCCGACGCGGCGTACTTCCGCTTCCTGTTGTCGATGCTGGCGCGCGGACCGGCGGTGGCCCCGGTCGACGGGCACGGGATGATCACGGAGCGCGCGACCGAGGATCTGCGTCGGCGCGGCGGCGAGGTGCGCACCGGCTCGCGGGTCGCGGCGGTGCTCACCGACGAGAGCGGGGCGCGGGCCACGGGTGTGCGGCTGGTCGGCGGCGGTGAGATCGTCGCGCGGTCGGTGGTGCTGGCCGTCGCGGCGCCCGCGGCTATCGAGTTGCTGCGCCCGCTCGACCCGGATGCCGCCGCCCATGTCCCCACCGCGCCGGCTGGCTCGGCGACCCTCGCGTATCTGCTCGACCGCCCCCTCTACCGTGGGCGCACGATCGTGCTCAACAGCGCACCGGACGGCGGCGGCCCGCGCATCGACCTCGTCTGCCAGGCGACGAACACCATCCGCCCCGAGGGCGGCGTGCCGCATGTGCTGCTCGCGATGAGCATCACGACGGGCATCGACGACGAACCCGACGCCGACGCGCTGGCCGCCGCCACGGAGGCACTCGTGGAGCGCTGGGTGCCGGGCTTCGACCTGGGGCGCAACGGCCGCCTGGTCGAGGTGATCCTGCACCCGTTCGCGCAGTTCCGGGTCACCCCGGGCGTGCGCACGCGCCTCCCCGGTGCCCGCACGCGGGTCGCCGGCCTGGTCGTGGCGGGCGACCTCACCGCCCACCCGTCGATCGAGGGCGCGGTCAGCAGCGGCCGCGTCGCCGCGGAGGTCGTGGCCGAGCAGCTCACGGTCACGCCGTAGGCAGCGCTCCGGGAGCGCCCCGGCGTCGGCCCGGTGTCGCCCCGGTGTCCGGTCAGCCGACCGGGAGCACCGGGTCGGCGGCGTGGTCGGCGTCGCGGCCGCCGTCCACGTGCGCGAAGCCGCCGTCCACGCGGACGACCGGCTCACCGCATGATTTGCAGGGCATCTCCCCGACGAGGTTCCAGTCGGGTTCGGCGGGGTGGTCGGAGTTAAGGTCGCACGCGGCCACAAGCCGCGAGACATGACTGAAGGTGCCGGGGGCACGGCCGCGCACGATGCGCTCACCGCATTCGGCACAGGTCAGAGGCGGGGATGTCACGGGACCTCCGTCGGGTGGTGCGGAACCCGTCCAGTCTGATCGATCGCGCCGGCGCGCGCTCGGGACGCGCGGCGGCGCTGTGGATCACACGCGGAAGCGCCCGACGAGCGCCGCGAGGGACTCCGCCTCGTCGGCGAGGGACCGGGCGGCGGCGGACACCTCGTCGCCCGACGCCGAGGCCGAACGCCGCCATCAGCCGGATGCGGATGCTCATGTTGGCGACTGGCTCGCCGAGCGAGGTGAGGGTGCCAAGACGATCGCGCGCGGCAATGACACGGCGGCGGACTCCTTGTGCGCCTCGCGCATCGCGGAGGGAGGCACCGCGTCACCGTCCGTCGCGAGTTGTCCCCTCATCGGCAGGCCGCGCCAGGAATCGAGGGCCGCGCGGAACCCCCCGGATCAGCCGGGCCGGTTCAGGGTCACTAGCGGGTGACGCGGAACGCGACGGTGCGCACCGCGCTGCGGTTGCCGGCGGCGTCGGTCGCGGTGACCCGGGCGCGGTAGCGGCCGGGTGCCAGGCGCCTGACGCCGGGCCCGGCGATGCGCAGTGACGCGGCGCCTGTGGAGGTGCGCGCCCCGAGCGCGCGGACCCTCACGATGAGCGTGCAGCGCCTGCCGGTGGTGGCGGCCGGACGGCAGCGGCCGGCGGAGCGGCGCCCGGGCACCAGGCGCTGGATCTGGACCCGGATGACGCCGGGCTCGTTGGCGCGCGCGATGGCCCTCACGCGCACTCGCGTGCGGGTGCGGAACCGTTTGGGCACGACGCGGGCGACGGTGATCACCGGTCGCCTGGTGTCGGGCGCAGCGCCGGCGGGCGCCAGCACCCCGCCGATCGCCGATGCCGGTGGCGCGGGCGCGGGGGCGGGCGCGGGGGCGGGAAGCACCGGGTCCGCGGGCGGGTCGGGCGAGGGGAGGTCGACGGTGAAGGCCGCCTGCGCCGGGCTCGCATCCGTGTTGCCGGCCGGGTCGGTGGCGCGCACCTGGAAAACGTGGGCGCCCCCGGTGAGGCCGGTGAGCGCGAGCGGCGATGCGCACGGGGCGAAGGGCTCATTGTCGAGGCGGCACTGGAACGTCGAGCCGGTCTCGTTGCCGGTGAAGCTGACCGACGTCGCTGTGGTGGCGATCACCGCTGCGGGGGCCTGCGTGATGGTCGTCTGCGGAGCGACCGTGTCGACGGTGAAGGCCGCCTGCGCGGGGGTGGGATCCGTGTTGCCCGCCGGGTCGGTGGCGCGCACCTGGAACGTGTGGGCGCCGTCGCCCAAGTTCGTGAGCTCGTGCGGTGAGGCGCACGCCGTGAAGGCCGCCGCACCAAGGCGGCACTCGAACGTCGACCCCGCCTCGTTGCCGGTGAAGCTCACCGTCGTCGAGTTCGTGTTGATCAGGGACGCCGGCGCGCCGGTGATCTCGGTCTCGGGAGGCGTGGTGTCCTGCACCGAGGTGTCGACGGTGAAGATCACCTCGGCCGGCGTGGGATCGGTGTTTCCGGCTGGGTCGGTGGCACGCACCCGGAACGTGTGGGCGCCGTCGCTCAGCCCGATCAACTCCACTGGCGGGGCGCATGGCGCGAACGCCGCGGCATCGTCGAGGCGGCACTCGAAGGTCGAACCGGCCTCGGAGGCCGTGAAGCTCACCGCGGTGGAGGTCGTATTGATCACCGCCGCCGGGGCCTGCGTGATCGTCGTCTGCGGTGCGGTCAGATCAACCGTGAACGACACCGAGGCCGGACTCGCATCCGTGTTACCCGCCGCATCGGTCGCCCGCACCTCGAACGTGTGCGCACCCTCACTCAGGCCCGTCAACTGCACAGGAGAAACACAGGGGGCAAACGACGCCCCGTCCAGGCGGCACTCGAAGGTCGACCCCGCCTCGGACGACGCGAAACTCACGCTGGTCGAGATCGTATTGATCACCGCCGCCGGGGCCTGGGTGATCGTCGTCTGCGGTGCGACGCTGTCGACGACGAAGGCCACCTCGGCCGGCGTGGAATCGGTGTTTCCGGCTGGGTCTGTCGCGCGCACCCGGAACGTATGCGCACCCTGAGCGAGGCTCGTCAACTGCCGCGGCGAGGTGCACGCGGCGTAAGCGGCGCCGTCCAGGCTGCAGGCAAACGTCGAACCGACGCGGACGAGGTGAAGCTCACCGACGTCGAGGTCGTATTGATCACCGCCGCCGGGGCCTGCGTGATCGTCGTCTGCGGTGCGGTCAGATCAACGGTGAACGACACCGAGGCCGGACTCGCATCCGTGTTACCCGCCGCATCGGTCGCCCGCACCTCGAACGTGTGCGGGCCCTCGGTGAGAGAGGTCGACTGGCGCGGCGAGGAACACGGGACGAAGGCCGCGCCGTCCAGGCTGCACGCGAACGTCGCGCCGGCCTCATTGCCCTCGAAGCTGACGGTTGTGGAGGTTGTGTTGATCAACGCGGGCGGGGCCTGCGTGATCGCCGTCTCCGGCGCGGTGAGGTCGACCGTGAAAGTGACCTCAGCCGGAGACTGATCGACGTTCCCCGCCGCGTCGATCGCTCGCACCCGGAACGTGTGCGGGCCCTCGGTCAGGGCGGAGAGCTCAGCCGGCGACGTGCAGGGAGCGAACGACGCGTTGTCGAGACGGCACTCGAACGTCGAGCCCGGCTCGGACGACGTGAAGGCGACGCTGGTCGTCGTGGTGTTGATGGCGGCCGCCGGGGCCTGCGTGATCGTGGTCTCCGGCGGGGTCGTGTCGTCCCCGGGATCCGGCACGCACGTGTGGATCTGGACGTCGTCGATGAACCACCCGTAGTCGTAGACCACGCTGTCGGTGCCCATGCGGAAGCGGAACCGCACCGACTCCCCGGCCAGGCCCGAGAGGTCGGCCCGGCTCGCGGTGTAGCCCTTGCTGTCGGACACGAAGGCCTCGCGCCCCTTCAACGGATTCGTGGAGGTCGGCACCCGGAGCGTTCCGTTGTAGCCGTTGCCGTCGGTCATGAGCGGCCCGGCGTCCACCCACGTTGCCCCGTTGTCGACCGAGTACTCGAGGACGCCGCCGTCCCAGTTGCCCTGCTGGTCGCTGTCGAACCCGTGGGCGTGGCGGAAGTGGAGGACCGCGCCGGCGGGGATCGCCACCGACGAGGCCATCGACCACACGCTGTCATGCGTGGCCCAAAAGTCGTCGCCATAGGTGTTGTCCACCCCGCTGGTGGCGAACACGGGCCAGGCACCCGGGTACTGCGACGCATACCCCCAGGGGGTGCCGGCGCCCGTCAGGGTCGCGGCGATCCACCGGCCCGAGGCCGGGTCCTCCATGTCGTCGGAGAACAGGATCTGCGCCGGGACCCGCCCCGGGGCGCACACCGGCGCGGGGACGGCGGTGCCGGCGGGGCGCTCCGCCATCTGCGTCGCACGCACCGCGGCGCTCACCTGGAGGCAATCGGAGGTGGAGATAATGCCCCCGGCGCCGTTCACGCCGACGAGGGCGTCGCAGGCCGCCGGCAGGGCGACGGCGAGGTCGCGGTAGTCGCTCGCCGAGCGCAGCAGCGTGGTCAGCGCGCGGTAGTGGATGCGCGCGGTCTTGTCGACGCCGATGGCCTGCACCGTCTCGCCGTTGAAGGTGCCCCCGTCGGCGATCAGGTAGGCGGCCTTGTTCCCGATTCCCGAGTTGATGTGCACGCCGCCGGCATCACCCGGGTCGTCCCAGTAGAGCGGGCTCAGCACGCGGTCCGGATCGTCGAACGCCGGCGGGTTCTCCATGTCGCGGATGGCCCCGACGGGGCTCTCCTCACCGACCAGCCAGCGCTCCGCGGACGTGTTGAGGTTGCGCTTGATGTCGGTGATCTCGCCGAAGATGTCCGACATCGACTCGTTGATCGCGCCCGATTGGTAGTAGTAGAAGAGCTTGGCGCTGTTCTCGGTGACCCCATGGGTCAGCTCGTGGGCGACGATGTCGTCGGTCGCCCACCCCGTGCCGTAGACCGCCTGAGACCCGTTCCAGAACGCGTTGTCGTACGGACAGGCGAAGCCCGGCTCGCAGTAGCGGACGGTCTGGACGATCGGCATGCCCGCGCCGTCGATGGAGTCGCGCCCGAGCACGTTCGAGAACAGGTCGTACGTGGCCCCGGCGAATTCGTACGCCCCGTCCACGTCGGCCTGACCGGTCGCCGGTTCTCCCTCGCTGCGCACGGGGTTCACGCAGGGAACCTGGGCGGTGGCGTTACCGGCATCGCACACCTCCCGCTGAAGCGCGTCCGGGTTGAGGCCGATGAGCGCGGCGACGGCCCCGCGCGACGCGTCGATGAGGGCCCGCACCCGCACCCGGTCGTCGCGAGTGCGCACCGTAAGGTCCCAGACCAGGCGCGCCCCGAGCGGGCCGGGAG
>JBKHVQ010000398.1:0-4371 GCA_046569985.1 Thermoleophilia bacterium
GGCGCGCGGCGTGCGCGCCGCCGGTGAGACGTTAGCGCAGGCGCCGCGCCCGTCGCCGCGGTCGGCCCGGCGGGGCGAGGCGCCGCGGCGCGAGGGCGAGCACCAGCGCCATCACCGCCATCGGGGCGAGCGTGACCAACGGCATGCGCACCGCCCAGCGCAGGCTGCGGGCACGCCGCGCGCGCCGCCGGGCGAGGCGCGCGGAGCCGCGGGCGACCATCAGGAGCGCGCGCTGTCGGAGCGGGGACACTGCGGTGATTCTGCCAAGGGCCTCGGACGCACGGCGCGGGTTCCCGCGGGCTCGGCCGCCGCGCGTTCCTCTAGCGTCGGGTCGTCACGCACGGGAGAGGAGCGTCATGGAACTGACCGGAGCGCATGTGTTGATCACCGGAGCCTCCCGCGGCCTCGGCGCGGGCCTGGCCCGCGAATTCGCCGCCGCCGGGGCGGGGGTGACCGTCGTCGCGCGCACGCGCGAGGCGATCGAGGCGCTCGCCGGGGAGATCAGCGGCACCGCCCTCGCCGCGGATCTCCTCGACCGCGCGCAGGTGTCCGGGCTCGTCGCGCGCGCGGAGGGCGCGGCGGGGGCGCCGGTGGACGTGCTGGTGAACAACGCGGGGCTCGACCTCACCCAGCCGCTCGACCGCTTCACCCACGCCGAGCTGTCGCGGATCGCGGAGCTGAACCTGGTCGTCCCGCTGGAGTTGTCGCGCCAGGCGGTCGCGGGCATGGCCGAGCGCGGCCGCGGGCACATCGTCAACATCTCGTCGCTGGCGGGCACCGCGGCGCTGCCCGGGATGCTTCCCTATGCCGCCACCAAGGCCGCCCTCACCCACGCCACCTCGGGCCTGCGCGCGGAACTGAAGGGGCTGCCGGTCGGCACCACCGTCGTCGAGGTCGGCCTCGTGCCCACCGAGATGCGGGAGTCGGTCCTTGCCCATGCGCCCACCGCCGCCGCCTTCCGCCGCCTTTACAGGCTCGGTGCGCTGTGCGACACGCCGCTGGAGCGACTCTGCCGGGCGACGGTCCGGGCTGTCGCGGCCGATCGGCGCCACGTGCGCCTGCCTCGCCGCGCGCTGCCGTTCGCGCTGCTCGCGGAGTCGCCGCGGCGGACCGTCGAGTGGCTCACCACGGGAGTGCGTCCCCGGCGGTGAGGTCCGGCCGCGCCGCGCCGATGTTTGCGGCCCTCCGCACGAGGGAACGCCCCGGTCACGCGGATGCACCACGTCGCCGATGGCCGACCGAGACACGCACACCCCCGACTGGCTCCCCGACGCTCGGCGGGGGGCCCGCCCTGCGCTCCGTCACGCCCGGGCGGTGGGGATCGCCGTCCTGGTGGCGGTCCTCGTCGCGGCCATCGTCAACGTCTTCGGCCAGCGGCGCGCGATCTCGACGTCCCGCGCTCCGGCGGCGGACCTGACCGTGAGCGCCCCCGAGCGCATCCGCACCGGCCTGATCGACGAACTGCGCATCACCATCCGCCCGCACCGCGAAATCGAGGCGCCGCGGATCGTGCTGTCACCCGAGTGGAACCATCAGGTGACCTTCAACACGGTGAGCCCCGAGCCCGCGGCCCACGGGTACACCGACGGCCCGGTGCTCGCCTACGGCCCGCTGGACGCCGGCGGCATCCTGGAGATCGCCATCCAGTTCCAGGTCAACCCGACCGCCGTCGGCCGCCGGGACTGGAGTGTGCGGCTTCAGGACGGTGAGCGCACCGTCGCCGTCGTGGAGCGCAGCGCGGTGATCTTCCCCTGACCGACCGAGGACGGGCTCATGGACATCGTCATCCGCGCCGCCGTGATGTTCGTGCTCCTCACACTGCTCCTGCGCGTCGTGGGGCGACGGGAGCTGGGGGAGATGGAGCCGGCCGACCTCGTGCTGCTGGTGGTGATGGGCGACCTGGTTCAGCAGGCCATCACTCAGAGCGACACGTCCGTGACCGGCGCCGGACTGGCGGTCACCACGATGGCGCTCATGGCCGTGGGGAGCTCCTACCTCGCCTTCCGCTTCCGCGCGTTGCGGCCGGTGATCGAGGGGCGCCCGGTCGTGCTGATCTCGGATGGTGAGCTGATGCGTGACAATCTTCGTGCCGAGCGGATCTCCCTGGAGGAACTGACCTCGCAGGCGCGCCTGCAGCAGATCGGGAGCCTCTCCGAGGTTCGCTGGGCGATCCAGGAGACATCGGGGCGCATCAGCTTCATCCGGCGGTGAGCCGGTCAGGTCAGCAGGGCCTCCGCCAGGGCCAGGCACTCCCACTCGCAGCGCCGGCACGCCTCCGCGCAGACGCGGCAATGGTCCATCGCCGCATGGCGCTCGCACTCCTCGGCGCATGCCGCGCAGGTCAGCGCGCAGGCGTCGACGAAGGCCACGGCGTGATCGCGGCGCGGATCGGGACCGGGGCTCCAGCGCATGACCGCCATCGTCGCCGCCTCGCAGGCGGCGACGCAGTCGTTACCCAACTGGATGCAGGTCACCAGATCGGCGACCGAAGATTCCTCCAGGCAGGACTGCGCGCACACGCGACAGCTGAGGGCGCAGTCGGACGCGGCTGACAGGAAACGCATCAGGGCGCCGGCCTCAACGGGATGCGCCCCCGGGCGCAGTTCGATCATCCGCTCGATGTGAGCCATGAGACCCCCTTGGATCGGCGTGCCCGGACCGGCCGCAACGCGCCGACCGCCTGACCGGTGGCGTACCCGGGCACGGTGTTGTCAAACCCCTTCGCGACGTGTCCAGGGTGTGACCGGGGGTCCCGGCGGGAGGTCTCCCCCTCATCGGCCGGACGCCGGACGGCCGCGGACAGGAGGCGGGCATGAAGGTCGGTCAGGCGATGGCCGGCGAGGTCGCGTGCGCGCGGCCCGACGTCGCGATGGTGACCGTCCGTGCCGGGGTCGCCGCGGAGCGTGAGCGCCCCGGAGCCGTGCGGGGCCGAACGATGAGCAGAGGTGAGTGAGATGGCCGAGTTGACCCACATGGACGAGAAGCTGGCCGAGGTCTGCGGGCTCGCGCGCGCCGCCCAGCGAGATGGGCGCAAGACCGCGATCATCGAGAAGGCCCGCGAGTCCGAGCGCGAGGCCGCGGACATGATGTCCACGTACCTGGGCACCGACGCCGACGGGCTGGACGGGTTCGAGTTCCTCACGATGGCCGAATCGCCGCCTCGTGGCGACGGCGACGGTCGGTCCATGACGCGCCGCCGGGCCCGCCGCGGGTGTCTCCGAACGCCCCGGACCGGCCCGCGGAGTGCGGAAACCGCTTTCACGAATCCCGCTCCGAAAAGCACACGAGTCCCTGCGACTCTCCTCACTTCTTCATAAAGAGCGCTTGGGAGGGTGCTCCCTACAGAGACCGGTGAGGTGCGGGCGCCCGATCGTGGGCGTCGTGGGGGAGGGCACCTGGGACCGGTCCCCGCGCGCCTCGCGCGGCCTCGCTGTCGAAAGACCCGGAGCCCATGATGAGCCCGTTCCCTGACACCGTTGGCACGTCCACCGGCAATGGACGTCCGCTCTCCTCGTCCGCGCGTGAGCGCGAAGAGATGATCATGCGCAACCTGCCGCTCGCGCGGTCCCTCGCGCGGCGCTACGCCCGCAAGGGTGAGTCCCTGGAGGACATCACACAGGTCGCGACCGTCGGCCTGATCAACGCGGTCGACCGTTACGACGGCGAGCGCGGCAGCTCGTTCGTGTCGTTCGCGGTGCCCACCATCCTCGGCGAGATCCGCCGCCACTTCCGTGATCGCGTGTCCGGCGTGCGCGTCCCTCGCGCGGTATCCGACGCGCGTCCGGCGGTCATGGCCGTCGTCGACGCGCACCGCGCCGAGCTCGGCCGCACCCCGTCGCCCGGCGAGATCGCCGAGGAGGCGCGCATCCCCGAGCCGGTGGTGGTGGAGGCCCTCGCGGTGCCGGCGGCACGCCGGCCGCTGTCGCTCTCCGAGGAGCGCGACGACGAGGGGCCCTCGTTGTCCGACCGGCTGGGATCTGAGGATCCCGGGTTCGCTGCCGCGGAGGCCCGCGCGGACATCGCCGAGGGCATGGCCGCCCTCTCGCCCCGGGAGCGCGTGATCCTGCACCTGCGCTTCCAGCGCGACATGACCCAGAGCGAGATCGCCAAGATCGTGGGGCTCTCGCAGATGCACGTGTCGCGCCTCATCCGCGGAGCTCTCGCCCGGCTGGAGCGCGCGGCCCTCGCCGCCTGAGTCCCTGGGCATGGCGTGCCGGCCACGACGAGAACCCGGATCACGGCCCCGGCCCGTGAATGCTCGCAGCCTGTCAGGTGCCCGGTGGTCGGGTCGTGTCGTGACGCCACCGGAGCGCCCGGCGGGTGAGCGGCTGCAGAACGATGAACTCGACCACGAGCACACTCGCCACCAGC
>JBKHVQ010000399.1:0-1629 GCA_046569985.1 Thermoleophilia bacterium
CGTGATGGAGTTCCGCGAGGACGGGATGACCGACTGGGCCGCGGCATTGACCTACTACGCGCTGCTGTCCCTCTTCCCGGCGCTGATCGCCGTCTCCTCGCTCATCGGCCTCGTCGCCGACGCGGACACGCTCACCCAGGTGGTCGTGGATGTGGCACCGGGATCGGCGGCCGACACGCTGGCGGGTCCGATCGACTCGATCACATCGAACACGGGCGCGGCGGGAGTGGCCCTGCTGCTGGGGCTCGCGGGAGCCCTGTGGGGGGCGTCGGGGTACACGGCCGCCTTCGGCCGCGCGGGGAACGTGATCTACGAGGTCCGTGAGGGCCGGCCGTTCTGGCGCCTGCGTCCGGTGCAGATCCTGGTCACACTGGTGAACGTGGTTCTGCTGGTCGCCGTGGTGATCGCGCTCGTCATGTCGGGGCCGCTGCTGGAGGCCGTCGCCGAGCCGATGGGGCTGGGCGACACCGCGCTGCGCGTGTGGTCGTGGGCGAAGTGGCCGATGCTGCTGGCGGCCGCGATGGTGCTGCTGGTCGTCCTCTACGCGCTCACCCCGAACGTGCGGCAGCGGAACCTGATCAGCGTGCTGCCGGGTGCCCTGATCGCGCTGGTGCTCTGGGCGGTCGCGACCGCGGGGTTCGCCTTCTACACGGGCAACTTCGGCTCCTACGATCGCACCTACGGGACGCTGGGCGGCGTGGTGGTGCTGCTGGTGTGGATCTGGCTCACCAACGTGGCGCTGTTGCTGGGCGCGGAGTTCAATGCGGAGCGCGAGCGCACGAGGCAGATCGCCGAGGGCATGCCCGGCGCCCTGCGGGAGGTCCAGTTGCCGGTGCGCGACGAGCCGGAGCCCCCCACGACGCACTAGATATTGATCCGCGCGTCCCCGGGATCGCCCCGGGGGTAGGCGCGCGGCTGTGGCGGGTTACACCTAGGCTGGCGGCATGAACCGATACCGCATGTTTCTCGCGGCGCTCGCCATCGCGGCCTCGGTCGCCGTGGCGTCGTCCGCCTCCGCGTCTCCCGCGAGCCAGCGCGTCGCCGACCACTGGACCCCCGAGCGCATGGCGCAGGCCCAGCCGCGCGACATCGTGATGGACGCGCGCGGCCTGTCGTACCTGCGCATGAAGGGCGGGATGCTGAAGCCTTACGGGCACGCCACGCCGGCGAGGGTGGCGGCGGCACCGGCGGCCCGCCCGGTCCCTTCCGCGAAGCCCGGTGGCGGGGGTGGCGACACGACACCTCCGGCGATCGGCGCACGGAGCCCCGCTGGCGGGGACACGATCGGGGCGAACCACGTCTTCGCGGCGACGGTGACCGACGAGGGATCGGGAGTGCGCTCCGTGTCGTTCGTGATTCGCTACCCGGACGGTCGCACGCAGTCGTTCGCCGCGGCGAAGAGTTCGGGGAGCGACGAGTGGACGGTGTCGTTCACCGGGTTCTGGGACGGTCGTTGGAGCTGGGAGATCGTCGCGAAGGACAACGGCGCCAGAGGCGGCAACACGACGACCGTCGGTCCGATCTCGTTCACGGTCGACATCGGGGGCGGGTCGGGGGGCGGTGACCCCTCCGCCGTCACGAACGCGCCCTGGACCGGCGGCGGGACCGTCCAGACGGCGGCCGGACGGA